>CAZWBV010000042.1:0-13279 GCA_964632225.1 uncultured Gammaproteobacteria bacterium
TGTTCTTGCGCCAAATTTTTTTTCAGGTTGGCCAGTATCTGTAGTGTCGTCTTCAATTTTCGACGCTCGCCCATGGCGTCCGTCAATAGAGATGCAAAGCCCTTGTTTGGGTGGCGCACATGGCCGGGATTCTGCAGAAAATCTCTCAGTAACTGGCCAGCCTGCACATCATCACTAAAAGCGGTGTTGGGCTCGCTGAGGAGTATCGCCAAGCGTAACTGGTCGCATGGGTTGTCAACCCGCCCGCGAAGCATTTTCTGCCCGGCTTCAGCTGACAACAGTGATACTTTTGCGTAAAATTCTGCCACATCGCAGGCCTTACTCTGGTCTGCTGGCAGCGCCAGCGGGTTCGGCGTATTCGATTGGGCGCAGGCCGTCAGCACCAGCGCTGCTGTTACAACGATTGCCTGGCGGGCCAGTAAATATAAGCCCGTCATCCTGTGGTCGCCAATGGTAGAGTCACGCGCAAATGTGCCCCGGCCTGACAATCCCGTACTTCTATGTCACCGCGGTGCAGGTGGGCATAACGTTGGGCTATGGCCAGCCCCAGCCCCGTTCCTTTGACATGGCCTTGTGCCAGCTGTTCGCCCTGAAAGAAGGGTTCGAAAACCTGGTGACGTTCTTCTGCACTGATGCCCGGCCCTGTATCGACGACATCGATAAAGGCCTCATTGTTTTTCGCCCAAAGCTTGAGTTGGACGTGGCTGCCTGCTGGTGAGTATTTGATGGCGTTGGATAGCAAGTTGTCTAACAGGGTGCGAATTTGCTCGCGCTCGCCGCGCAGACTGACTGCTTGCAGCTCAGTCTGCACAGTAATTTCTCTAGCGCGTATAGCAAGACGGTGCTTGTCGATAATTTCCGGCAACAGGGTATTCAGGGCGATCGTTTCCTGCCGCAGCGGCTTTTCCTGCGCCAAAGCGGTGTTAAAGTTTAGCAGAGCCTCGACTTGCGCTTGTAGTTGAAGGCTGCTCTCCCGCAGAATGCTCGCTACTTCCGCCTGCTCTTGGTTCAGTACGCCAACCACCTCGTCGCGCAACAACTCTGTACCCTCTCGAATGGCGGTCAGCGGTGTTTTCAGCTCGTGCGATACATGGTGTAAAAATATTTGTTTTTGCTCGTCCAGTTCGGATAGCCGCTTGCGCAGCCAGTCGAGGTGCTCGCTGAGTTCGCGGATATCCTGTGGACCGCTTACATTCACAGGTGTTGAAAATTCACCAGCGCCCAATCGACGGATGGCAGCGCCCAGATGCCGCAACGGATGGCTGATCACTATACTGTATACAACTGCCAAGATCAACGCCAGCGGAATCAACCCCAGTGCTTGTAGTAGCAGGTTCTGCACTCGTTTCACTTGCCGGGTCATGACGTTGCTCTGTTCGGTGATCATTTGTGTTACCTGGAAAGGGATTGGGCGCACCAGTTCGACGAGGTTATTTTGGGCCGTCAGCTCGCGCGGTAAGTCTTGCATTGACGACTTAGGTTCATCGGCGACCTTGAGGAGTTCGCGATACGTGATCTGGTCACGCTGGCGCAATAGCTTCAGCCGGTTAGCTAGATTTTTGCTTGGCGGTAAATTTTCCAGCCGGGTAATGGCGCTGGCGAAGTGGCTGTGCTGAACTTTATAGCGCTGCAATAACGCTGGGTCGCGCAAGACGAGGTACTGGCCTGCGCTGCGTTCCATATTCAGCGCCTGGGCCATGATGCTACGGCTGGCATCAACCGCCTGGGTGGAATTTTGCACTGCGAGTTGCATCTGCGCCGACAGGTTATCGATCTGCACAAAGGTGTTTACCAGTGCGACCGAGAGCGGCAACGCAGTGAGCAAAGAACCGATCAGCGCCAATTGAAAGATCGAGGTTGGTAAAGTCAAACGCACTGCTCATTCCTCCTGGTGCCTGAATCTTGGTAGAAATTAGTAGGGCAAGCAACAGACGTCTGGGCGTCGGTTTGGTATCGGGATCACGCAGGGAATTATGGGGGTATTGCCGCGCAGCTCGCTTTAGAGGCCATCATAGGCCGAAGTGAAAAACGCGTCAAAGGGGCTATCATTGAATAGATAAAAAATGACCAAAAAGAGACATAACGCTAACAATCCTATTTGCAGACTTAGCTACAGAATCTGTGCCGCCGACAATATTGCGTGCGATCAGTTCGGTTCCAACAGTACCCCCCCGTGCCGCGTAGGCACTGCCGGGGGGGCCGTCTTTCTGTAGGTGCTTGTTACGGCTTGGCTTCTTCTTTAGGCGCTTCTTCAAATTTGGCAAACTCTGCTTCATCCAGCATACCGTCTGTGTTGCTGTCGTAGCTGTCCCATTTTTCAGCCAGTGGCTTCAGTACGGCCGCTTCTTCCTTGCTGATCATGCCGCTTTGGTCGGCGTCGACTTTCTTGAAAGTGCTTCCAGCATAAACAGTACTGGAGGCCATGATGGCGATTACCGCAAGTAGTGTCTTGTTTATATTCATAAAAGTAGTCCTCTCTTCTTGAGTTAGGGGTATTATTAATCAGTTTGTCATGCTAAAAATTGTCCCTAATGCATCTTCTGTGACCAAGTATTCCCCGATGAGTAGTGGCAACTCAGCGTGACATAGAGTACCAGAGCAAACAACGTGCCAACTGGTTAATTCTCCATTTATTCAGTAGCTTACAGAAAATCAGGCCGCTGGGCATGCGTGATTGCACATAACAACTGTCTCCGTAGAGAGACTGCAGTGCAGTGTGAAAAACAGTAACGTCTTGAAACATAATCGGTTCTAGTTGTCGCAAAATGGCGACAACTGTATTTTACGTTTGGCCTTTTTAGTAATTCGTAAGTTAGTCGTCAGGTGGGTAGCAATATACTCGGTTGACATGAAAATTAGCGAAACAAACAGGGTAGACAAACAATCAACCGAACCTGCAAACGGGAAGAAGGGCATCATCGTGTTATTTTGCCTGTTTTTGTTTGCCTGTGGTGCATCGAATCCGCCAAAAATATCTGCGGGGCATTTGATTGCAAAAAAAATATCTACTGATGACATACCCCAGGCTGCTGTTAAAACACCTTTCCTGCCACCGCCAACGTCTGTACCAAAACAACAAACATACACCGTTGTTGTTAATGATGTCCTGGTTAAAGATTTATTGTTTGCATTAACGCGGGATGCAAAACTGAATGTTGATATACATCCCAAAATCAAGGGTAAGGCAACATTGAATGCGATAAATCAAACGTTACCGCAGATATTGCACCGCATTGCCGAGCAAGTAGATCTTCGATTCAAGATTGATGGCCCCAACCTGGTTATTTCACCGGATACACCTTATATGCGTACTTATGACATCGATTATCTTAACCTTGTCCGTAACAGTATAAGTGAAGTCAGTGTGGCAACAGAAATTTCTACCGCGGGGGGTAGCGTTGTAGGTAGTGGTGGCCGTTCTGGCGGCAGCCCGGGTGGTAAGTCAGGTAATAAATCTGAAACAACGGTTATTAATAATTCTGTAAATGATTTTTGGAAAACGTTAACTAAGAATGTGTCGTTGCTGCTTGATGGAGCGGACAGTGAGAACGCCAATCGGGTTGTGGTTAACCCGATGAGTAGCCTCCTCAGTGTACGTGCAACAGAGCGGGAACATACAAGAGTACAGCAATTTCTGGATAAAGTACTCACCAATGCGCGTCGACAAGTGTTGGTTGAAGCAACGATCGTCGAAGTGGAACTCAGCGACCGTTATCAATCGGGCGTGGATTGGGCGAGGTTGTCAAAAAACAGTGGCGCTGGAAATAACGGGCCGTCAATCCAGTCTTTGTTAACCGGCGGTAATTTGGGTGCGCCGCCCTTTTTCAGTCTGGGCTATGCAGGTGCAGAGCGTGGCATTAGCGCCACGGTAAAATTGCTGGAGACATTTGGCAACACCAAGGTTTTGTCCAGCCCTAAAATTATGGCAATCAATAATCAGGTTGCATTGTTGAAGGTGGTTGATGAGGTCGTCTACTTTACTGTCGAAAGACAACTGGTTGAAGCCACAACAACATCGCCCGCACGTGAAACTTTTACAAGCGAAATCCATACGGTGCCGGTGGGCCTCATCATGAGTGTGATTCCACAGATAACCAGCAATAACACGGTGAGCATGAATATTCGACCGACGATTTCCCGAATTACCGGGTATAAAGTCGATCCTGCACCACGTTTGGCGGGCGTGAATTTTGACAATCTTATACCAGAAATACAGGTTCGTGAAATGGAGTCTGTGTTACAGGTTAACAGTGGTCAAACGGTGATACTGGGCGGTTTGATGCAGAATAGCGTTAACAAAGATAGAAGCGGTGTGCCGTTTTTTGCGGATTTACCTTTTATAGGCAGCTTGTTTAATTATCGGAACGATGAAGCCACCAAAACAGAATTGGTTATTTTTCTACGCCCCACGGTAATACAAAACGGCAGTCTGCACGGTGATTTCAAAGATTTCAGAAAATATTTGCCCGAGTTGGACAATATGACCCAGGCCGAAAGCATCAGTTTGTCTGACGTGATAATAAAAGAAACGAATTAGAGGGTAAGTTTTATGAGTATGCTAATGGATACGCTTAGACAAGCCGAACAGGCAAAACCACTGACTTGGGCGGATGATTTGGTACAGCCTGACGTGCAGCATGGATTAGGAACACACGCTTCGTTGCTCAGTTCGCTATTGCCGAACTCTTTATCACCAAGCTCATTGCCAGGCTCTTCATTGCCAAGCTCTTCATTGCCAAGTTTCTCATTACCAAGCTCCTCATTATCAAGCTCCTCATTATCAACTTCTTCATTATCAAAAGAAGGTGAAGGTAGTTTGAAAGACATTTCGGGTAATTATCAACCGTTTTCTCAAATAAGACAAGTGCAACAGGAAATGCCGGTGAAACCAACTAAACATGCCAATAATTATAATTGGCGTATCGTAATGGGTATAAGTTGTGGTGTATTTTTTTTGCTGGTGTTTGGCGCATATGCGTATTACCAGTCAATTTCAAATTCATTGCAAAAAAACATTTCTGATGCCGTTTCGCCTGTCCTAAATCAGCAGCGCCAACAGAGAATAAAAGGGGTGAGTGTTGATCCAAAGTCGACTACACCATTAAGTGAACTGTTAAGTGGTAAAGAAGCGCCGCAGATAAACAGACGAGTAAATAAGCCGCCTGCCCCAACGAGCACGTTGCGCTCTAAACAGCCCGCTATGAAACAATGGGTGTCGCCTGCAGCGCAAAGTGTTACAAAAAAATCAGTGCCTGTTATTGCTGGGCCAGACAATGCGGCACCGATAACGATTAAACGGCATTTTGTTGCGGATAACATTTACCAATTACTTACAAATGCGTACCAGGCTTATCAAATTGGTAACGACAAACAAGCGTTGTCTTATTACCGTAACGTGCTGCAACTTGAAAATAATAACCGCGATGCCCTGCTTGGCCTGGCGGCTATTTCGGTGAGGCGTAATCAGCTTGAAAAAGCACGTGATACTTATACTGTCTTGCTTGAACATGATCCGCAAGACAGTGTTGCATTGTCTGCGTTAATCAATATTCAAAGCCGTACTGACCCGGCCAAGAGTGAGTCGAAAATAAAATTACTATTGCATAACGAACCCGGATCACCCTATTTGCTATTTACCCTCGGAAGTTTATATGTTGCGCAGCAGCGTTGGGCGGAAGCACAAGAAGTGTTTTTTAAAGCATACAGCCTTGATATTCGCAACGCAGATTTTGCATACAACCTGGCCGTCAGCCTTGATCAGTTGGCGCAACGTAAAGCAGCGCTAAAATTTTACCGGGTTGCGTTAGAGCTGGTTGCACAGCAACCTATTTCTTTCAGTGTTAATAAGGCGATGCAAAGAATGAACGTGTTGCAGGCGGCGCTTGCAGGATGACAGGGTATCCGTTACGCCGCATGTTAGGTGAGGTGCTGATTGAACAAGGTGTTATCAATCAAGACCAACTGAGTATTGCGTTAATCGAGCAAAAGAAACAAAAAATACCGCTTGGAAAAATTCTCGTCAAAATGGGTTTCGTATCCGATGCTATTATTCGGGATAGCCTGAGTGAATCACTTGGTCAGGACAGTGTTGATCTGCTAAAAACAGTGGTTGATAGCGATGCCATCAGTTTAATTTCGAAGAAAATCGCACGCCGTTACCGGCTGTTGCCCATGAATTATGATAAGCGGGAAAATGTGTTAACTGTGGCAATGTCGGATACGTTTAACGTGGTCGCATTGGATCAAATTAGCGCTATGATTGGCGGTGGCGTAGAAATAAAACCCTTGCTCGCTGCGGAAGCAGATATTGAAACATCAATCGATCAGTTCTATGGTTTTGAATTAACAGTCGACGGCATTATTAATGAAATTGATACGGGCGAGATTGATTACCAAAGCCTGGATGCGCAAACAGACGAATACAGCCAACCATTAGTGCGCTTGGTCGATGCGTTATTAGCGGATGCCGTAAAAAAAGGTGCGTCAGACCTTCATTTTGAACCCGAGCTGGGTTTTCTGCGTATACGCTATCGAATTGATGGTGTTCTGCGTCAGGTCAGAACATTGCATAAAAATTACTGGTCCGGTATTTCGGTGCGGCTAAAAGTCATGTCAGAAATGAATATTGCAGAAAAACGGGCACCTCAAGATGGCAGGATATCGCGTACGTTGTTCGGTCGCCCGGTGGATTTTCGTGTCGCCGCTCAACCGACTACTTATGGTGAGAATATTGTATTGCGTATTCTTGATCGTCAAAAAGGCATTATGCCCATCGATGATCTGGGGTTAACGGATGATAATTTATCAACCCTAAAGTTACTGATGGCGCGGCCAGAAGGCCTTATTTTGGTGACGGGTCCGACTGGCAGTGGTAAGACTACGACGCTGTATTCAATGCTCAATCATGTGAATGATGAAGCAGTGAACATTATGACCCTCGAAGACCCCGTTGAATATCCGATGCCGATGATTCGTCAATCATCGGTAAACGACGCGGTAAAAATGGATTTTGTAAATGGAATACGCTCCATAATGCGCCAGGATCCGGATATTATTCTTGTCGGAGAAATCCGCGATGAAGACACCGCTGTCATGGCATTGCGTGCGGCAATGACCGGTCATCAGGTATATTCTACATTGCACACTAACTCCGCCCTGGGCGCAATTCCGCGCTTACTCGATATTGGCATTACGCCAGAGATAATGGCTGGCAATATTATCGGTGTGGTTGCACAGCGTCTGGTCAGGCGGCTTTGTCAGTACTGTAAAGTGGCATACGCCGCATCCCGGTTTGATAAACAATTAATGGGTAGCAGTGAGGAAAATATCACTTTACACAAAGCCGCCGGTTGCGAACTTTGCGACAACCAGGGATACAAGGGGCGCATAGCGCTGATGGAAGTAATTCGATTTGATGATGACCT
Source organism: uncultured Gammaproteobacteria bacterium (assembly GCA_964632225.1). GTDB lineage: Bacteria > Pseudomonadota > Gammaproteobacteria > SG8-11 > SG8-11 > JAADIM01. The sequence continues at coordinate 7,425 of CAZWBV010000042.1, forward strand.
GGATGACCTCATTACCAATAAAGCACCGCGTCGCGAATTGGAGCGCGCCGCATTGTCGAAAGGGTTTACGCCATTATCTGAAGACGGGATTCGTCGTGTTAAACAGGGTTTTACAAGTCTCGAAGAGGTTTTTCGGGTGGTTGATCTGACCCATCGGGTTAAAAGCAGGTCATGATTGCGTATAAATATAAAGTTATTGATGGGCTGGGTAAAAAAACATCTGGCCGGATTGATGCAGCGAACCCGGCGGACCTTGAGTTGCGCTTAAAAAATATGGGGTTCGATTTAATTAATTTTAAGGAAATTAAGCAGATCTCAAATACAGGAGGTGGAAAAAGGATAAGCAGACAGGAATTGATTACATTTACTTATCATCTTGAACAGCTCGCCCGTTCCGGCGTGCCGTTAATGGATGGGTTAATGGATTTAAGGGGCAGTGTGAGTAATCCCGCTTTTAAGGACGTTGTATCTTCATTGCTCGAAACGATTGCCGGTGGAAAAACGCTGTCTGAATCGTTAGAACAGTTTCCTAAAATATTTGACACTGTGTATATCCATCTTATTAAGGCGGGTGAAGAGAGTGGTATGTTGGCGGAAGTGCTTAAAAATATTACTGAATCTTTAAAGTGGCAGGATGAGTTGACAGCGCAAACAAAAAAGATTGTGTTGTATCCTGCGTTTGTTGGTGTGGTTGTGATTGGTGTCATATTTTTTTTAATGATTTATCTGGTTCCGAAATTGGTTAGTTTTATTAAGAATATGGGTGAAGAACTGCCGATACACACGCAAGCGTTGATTTATGTGTCGAATATTGTGATTGATTATTGGTGTTTAATCATTACGCTGCCAATTGTTTTGGTGCTTTTAATAAAATATCTGGCACGCGTAAATCCACAGGTTCGATATAAAGTTGACGACTGTAAATTGAAAGTATGGTTTCTGGGTCCGATATTGAAAAAAATAATACTTGCGCGTTTCGCGAGTTGTTTTTCACTGCTCTATGCGTCTGGCGTGACTGTATTAAATTGCATACAGATAAATGAAGCGATTTCCGGCAATGTGGTTATGGAGAGTGCGCTTCGTGAAATGAGAGAGAAAATTGCAGATGGCAATAATATTAGCGACAGCATTGACAGTATCGCTCTATTCCCGCCGCTCGTGTTGCGGATGATAAAAGTGGGCGAAACCACTGGCGAACTAGAGTCCGCACTTGGCAATGTCAGTTATTTTTACGACAGAGAAGTTAAGGAATCGATAGACAGGGTTCAGTCATTAATCGAGCCCATTTTGACCGTAGTGCTGGGGTTTATATTGGGTTGGGTTATGTTGTCTGTGTTGGGCCCCATTTACGATATTGTAAGCAGGATTAAGGTATAAAAATGTTCGCAAAACGAATTGTATTTATTACTGCCTCGCGGGTTGAGGTGTGCTGGTGGAATAAGGGATATTTGAATGGGTCGTTGGAATTACGCGTTGGTTCAGCCGGAATAGAAGAGTTGGGCAGACATGTGCTTGCTATGCCTGAATTATTGACATACGTGTTGATTGACGTCGTCGAGGAAGAGTTTAGAAACGAAACAATTCCTCATCTGTTTGGGAAAGATAAAAAGGAATATATAAATCGCCGATTAAATCAGTATTATCGAACATCGGCTTACAGAGGGGTGCTGAATCTGGGAAGGGAAAAAGACGGGCGTCGTGACGATAAAATACTTTTTACCGCATTAACCAATGCGGACGTATTTACACCCTGGATCGATTGTTTGCTGGAACACAAGGTGCCGATAATTGGTGTGTACACACCGTCTGTGCTCGGTGGCCGGGTATTGCAAAAGCTGGGCATCAAACAAGAAAATGTTCTGCTCATCACTCAGAAAAGAAATAGCGGAATTCGCCAGACATTTTTTCACAATAAGCAGTTGCAACTGAGTCGTCTGCTGTCGGTCACTGAACTGGGTGAGCAGCAGTGTGCAGATTATATTTTTTCTGAAATAGAAAAAACGCGCCGCTATCTAGCCCGATTGAAATTATTGGATTTTAATCATACGTTGGATGTTTGCCTTATTAGCGATAAGGCTGTTATAAGCGCTGTTGTTGGTGGTATGGAAAAAAGCAATCAGTATGCAGAGTTGTGCAGATTGCATGTTTATAGCGTAGAGGATGTTGAAACTGAATTTGGTTTTATCAATGCACAACGCAATTGTTCTTTAAATTGTTCTGTAACGGATCCCAAGGGTTCGCGTTATTGTGACTACTTGTTTTCGCGAATTTTGTTGTCCAGGTTGCCCTCTCTGGATTATACGAGGCCCACTAATAGAAAATATAAAACATACCGTGATCTGCGAATGGGCCTGTATGCGGTGAGCGTACTTTTATTAGTGGTTGCCTTTATATGGAGCGGCATGAGTCTAATCGAGGGCAATTTATTGGATGCGTATAACAGTGAAGCGTTGGTTTCCACTGAATTTATTCAGCAAGAGTACCAAAAGGTTATCGCGAATACAGCGGATACACCTATTGTGGCCACTGGCTTGAAGGAAAGTGTCGATATTGCAAAGTCCCTGGTGGGCCATAAAACCATGCCAGCGAAATTGATGCAGGCGATCAGTGGCGGGTTGAGTACAAATGCAGCGTTGAAAATAGAAAATATTCAATGGATTGTGTCGAGCGATCCCTATGCACCTGTTGATTCGAAAAACCTCAGCAAGTTACTTAAATTGGCCGACGCACCCAACAGTCTGTTGTTATCGAAGAAAAACGACCAAATTTACCAAGTTGCATTGATAACAGGTCGTTTATCCCATTTTTCCGGAGAGTATCGAAAGGCATTTAATTCGGTGAGCAAGTTCGCAGCGGCGTTACGACAGCATGCCGATATTGTTGATGTGCAGACGATTGAGTTTCCATTGGATGTGAACTCGGCGTCAAATTTGAGTGGAAAAACTGGCGCTGATGTGAAAGCAAACAAGGCGAGCTTTATATTGAGGGCAGTACTCAATACTCGCTTGACAGTGTCAGCGTACTAAGAATAAAAGCGCTAAATTAGAGTATTAAAGAGTAGCGAGTACCAGTAGAGACGTTCTAACCAGGGTTAGCATTTTATGGGTGTGATCAAAAGTATATTACAACGTGCCGATTGGGGATATTTTAGGAAAGCCGCTGTTATATTGATAGCGGCCAGCGTGATTAGCAGCGTCACGGCGATGGCCAGTTATGTCTACGTTGCAGAAAAGCGCCTGCTTAATGCCGGTAGTCAGACGCAACTAAATAAGATGAAGGTGCGATATCAAAACGCAGTAAATCAACAACAATTAGTTGGACTATATTACCAGAAGTATAAGAAATTGGTGCAGCAAGGTTTTATTGGGAATGGGCGTCGATTGGACTGGGTGGAGAATTTAAGGGCCATTACAGAAGAAAGAAAAGGAGTATCCATAGACTATAACATTAAAGCGCTGAAACCTTATAAGCCGGGTTACAAGCTAAACGCGACGTTGTTTCGAGTTAATACCAGTGAAATCGTTTTGCAAATGAATTTGCTCCATGAGCGTGATTTGCTGGATATATTTTCTGAATTAGATCGTCGTCCGGTAGGCCTGTATGACATAAAAAAATGTGATCTAACGATGGCCGGTGAAAAAGTGATTTATGAAGCAAATGCTGCAAACATAAAAGCGGAATGCACGTTAAACTGGTTCACAATTCAACTAATAAGGCTAAGAGGGGGAATCTAAGTCTGGCAAGGCAGGCGCGTGGAAAACCGATGATTAAACTGCGTATAAAAGTAAGTTGTAGGGTAAAGGTGTCAGGACTGTTGCTGGTAATGGGTTTGACGTTGCTGGGTGTTGCGAAGCCAGTGCAGGCAGAGTCATTTGGTCAAATATTCACAACGCCAGAGCAGCGCAGCATATTGGACGATATTCGGCGTCATTCCAGGCAGAAAAATCCCAAGCAGAAAAAAATGAAATCAAAAACATTACAGACAACTTTCGATAACAAAAGCGTCAATGTCAACGGCATCGTTATTCGCAGTGACGGAAAGAACACAGTGTGGATAAATGGTCGGCGTCATTTAAACACCAACGCACCTGAGACGGGTGTCAAGGTACACCAGCGCAGTGTAACGAGTGACTCTGTAACGATAACGCTGTCAGAAAATCCAAGTAAACGAATTACGCTCAAACCTGGTCAAATCGTTGATCCTCGCAGCGGCCGGGTTCGTGATAGCTACAAATTAAAATATAAATTAAAATACAAAGTAAAATAATGCGAAGTTTAAAAATAGTATCTCACCAGTCTGCTGTGCGCGTTCGTCAACTAAAGCCAGAAATTAAACGACAAAAAGGGGCAGCGTTACTTATATTGCTTACCCTAATTGTGCTTGCTGCTGTGTATGTGTTGGTAACTAAAATAGACAGTATTTCGAGTAAGCTGATTCAAAATCAAACGACTGTTGATGCATTAGCGCGGGCAAAGGATGCGTTGATTGGATTTGCGCTCACCTACGCAGAGCAGCACCCCGGACAGCCTCAGGGTTTTTTACCTTGCCCCGACACAACGGGAGACGGCACCGCAAATGGTGCATGTGGCCTTAGGGGGCAGAGCGTGATGGGTCGTTTACCCTGGCGTACGCTTAAATTACCGCCGTTAAGAGATGGCGCTGGTGAATGTTTATGGTATGCCGTTTCCGGTACTTACAAAAATAATCCTAAAATAGCGCTGACTTCGGACACTGACGGGTTGTTTCTGATAAAAAATCAAAGCGGAACCACGGTGGTTGGCGTCACACCATTGCAACAGGCGGTTGCCATTGTGTTTTCTGCTGGCGCGGCGATCGGCTCGCAAGTTCGCGGTTTTACCCGTGCCACCAGGACAGAATGTGGCAGTACCACGACGCATGATACAGGTAACAATGCAGCTAACTATTTGGATCAGCTTATAGATTTGCAGGTAATACCCAATGTTGATATTAATAATGCAAGCGGCGTGGATGTTAATGCCGGTGATGGCCTTCCAGGGAGTGTCGCGTTGCCCACTGGGGTACCCGCCATATTTGCCAATTCACCCGTCGTAAAAAACACACAGGGTATTGTACTGTTTAATGATGTGATATTGGCAATCAAGCCGACAGATTTTTCCCTGGTCTATCGTCGCATGGATGAGTGGGTCGCCAATCGCGTTGCTGTTTGCCTGGACAGCTACGCGGCGCTCAATACGGGTAAGTTTCCATTTGCCAGTGTGCTTGATGCAACCCATTTGCCAGATTATGAAGATGATATTGCCCAGCGTTATGGTCGTATACCGAATGAAATTGGGGCAGGCGGTCTTAGCAGTCTTGGTGGTCTTGATGATACCAATGGAGTTGATTCTGCGATGCGTCCTGCCTGGCCAGATGAACCGGTGTCTTCGGTACCTGCCTCAACCTCTGCTGTTTTTCGTTGTTTTGATGACTCGGTCTTAGTGGATACAGATTGGGAATGGTGGTGGTGGTCTGCCTGGAAAGAAATGGTGTTTATCGGTATTGATGTTGATTATGCGCCTGGCGGCACCGCGATGGCCGTGCCCGGATTGCGGCTTGATGGTGTGCAGCAGGCTGGCGTTGTGTTGGTAGCTGGTCGACGCCTGGCAACGCAATCTAGAGTAACGGCCCTCAATAAAGCGGATATTCATAACTATCTCGAAGCTGAAAATGCAATCATAACAGATGATAGTTTTGTCAGGAGCGCGACAACCCCTATTTTTAATGATGTGGTGGTTGCAGTGACATCTGTTAGTGGTGGTTAATCTGATTAGCTTTAAGTATTTTTTAAAAAGATCGTTTGCAAAGATAGAAAAGGAAATTGAAAAATATGCAG
>CAZWBV010000043.1:0-5652 GCA_964632225.1 uncultured Gammaproteobacteria bacterium
CAAGATTCAAAACAATGCCCAATCGGTTACGTATTACCGAACTATTTTATTCTATACAGGGTGAATCTCAATCTGTGGGGTTGCCGACAGTCTTTGTTCGGTTTACAGGTTGCCCGTTACGTTGTACCTATTGTGATACGACATATGCTTTCCACGGCGGAGAGCAAATATCAATTCCCGGTATTTTAGAAAAAATTAAGGTCTATAACACATCTTATGTGACGGTGACCGGGGGCGAGCCATTAGCGCAGAAACCCTGCGTCGATCTACTTAAACTGCTTTGTGACGCACGTTACACTGTATCACTGGAAACAAGTGGTGCGCTTAGTCTTCGTCAAGTTGATCCCCGCGTAATTAAAGTCATGGATTTGAAAACACCTTCATCCGGTGAGTGTGAAAAGAACTTGTTTACTAACCTGCAATATCTTACAGCACAAGATCAACTGAAATTTGTTATTGGCAACCGCGCTGATTATCTCTGGGCCAAAGATATGATTGACAAACATCAAATTGACGGTATCTGCGAAATATTAATGTCACCGAGTTACAGGCAAGTAACGCTAAAATCACTGGCAGACTGGATATTACAAGATCAACTGCGCGTCCGATTGCAGACGCAGTTACATAAATTAATTTGGGGCGACGAACCAGGCCGGTAAAAACTCATGGGAAAGGCCGTTATTCTATTATCGGGTGGATTAGACTCAACCACTACCCTGGCAATGGCAAAAGAGCGGGGGCTCGAATGTTATGCGCTTAATTTTGACTATGGTCAACGCCACAGAGCAGAGTTAAGTGCTGCAAAGCGCGTCGCCGAATTACTCGGCGTAAAGGAATATCGCGTCATTAAATTTGACCTTTCTGGTATAGGCGGGTCTGCATTGACAGATAGCGCAATCGATGTGCCGCAACAGCCAACCCAAGGTATACCGGTGACTTATGTGCCTGCCAGAAATACCATCTTTTTATCTTTGGCGTTGGCCTGGGCAGAAGTATTGCAAGCCAGTAATATTTTTATTGGTGTCAACGCGGTTGATTATTCTGGCTACCCGGATTGTCGGCCAGAATATATAAAAGCTTTTGAAAATTTAGCTAATTTGGCCACCAAGGCGGGTGTTGAAGGAAAATATGTTCATATTCGTACGCCATTAATAGACCTGAGTAAGTCTGAAATTATTCAGGCCGGCTTAAAGCTGGGTGTAGACTATGTACAGACCGTATCATGTTATTCGGCAGCGGATGACGGTAAAGCATGCGGTATTTGTGATGCCTGCCGGTTTCGGGCAACGGGTTTTATAAAAGCGGGCGTTAAAGACCCGACGCGTTATTTGTGATTTTTCTATTTACTGACTTTGGTGTGGCCAGCCCTTATATCGGGCAGATGAAAGCCGTACTCTTTGCTAAATCACCAGGCAGTCCCATTATTGACTTGTTTTCAGATGCGCCTACTTATAATCCCAAAGCCGCTGCTTATTTGCTTGCTGCGTATGTCGATGAATTCCCACTCGACAGTGTCTTTTTGTGTGTGGTTGACCCAGGTGTTGGCGGCACACGTCGGCCAATTGTCATGCGCGCCAAGGGACGTTGGTACGTCGGACCAGATAATGGTTTGTTTAATGTGATTGCGTCACGGAGCCAAAGTGTAAACCAGAGTGTAAAAATCTGGAAGATTACCTGGAAACCCCCGCATTTATCCAGTAGTTTTCATGGTCGTGATTTATTCGCGCCCGTTGCTGCACGACTTGCGCAAAATGAAGCACCACCGGGTCTTGAACTTGATGTCGCCGAGTGTATTCTACCCGGTTGGCCAGAAGAACTGGCGGAGTGTGTTTATATTGATCATTTTGGCAACGTGATGACCGGTGTTCGGGCGCAATCCCTGAACAATCACGACGAGGTAGTGGTAAACAATCAAACTTTTACGCGTGCAAAAACCTTTTCAGATGTCGCAATCGGTGCAGCATTTTATTTTGAAAATGCCAATGGGCTTGTCGAAATTGCAGTGAATCAATCTCATGCGGCGAATCAACTCAATATAAAATTGGGCGATGAACTAAAAATTGTACCGAAATCGTAGATCAACGTTGCGTGCGTAGAACCCACAGTAGGGTTTTACTGATTTAAATTTAGGTTTAAAGACAGTCCTCCAACTGTCCGATAGTGCTAGTATCCTTTGAGCGTGCTGTACAGTGAGCTAACTCCCATGATAGAAGAGCAAAAAATCCCCCGCAGACCCGTTTTACTGGTCATATTGGACGGGTTTGGTATTAACCCCAGTCATATTAACAATGCTGTCGCCGAGGCCAATACCCCCAGACTCGACCACTATTTTTCGCATTATGCGCATACCCTGCTGCAAGCATCGGGTAAGGCCGTTGGCTTACCTGATGGTCAAATGGGCAATTCTGAAGTCGGGCATTTAGCATTAGGTTGCGGCTCAATTATCCGACAAGACATCGTCAATATAGACAATGCGATATCTAACGGACAATTTTATGATAATGAGGCTTTGTGTACTGCAATCGATACAGCACATTCGGTGGGGAGACCAATACATTTATTGGGGCTGATTTCCGATGGTGGTGTTCATAGCCATATTAATCATCTGTACGCGTTGATTGAGCTATGTTGTCGACGCGATGTGAAACCGATACTGCACATGATCACGGATGGCCGGGATACACCCCCTCAATCAGCCCTGAAATACATCCCGGATCTGCATGCGGCGTTATACCGGGCGGGTGGTTTTGTCGCGACAATAAGTGGGCGTTATTACGCGATGGATCGTGATAAGCGCTGGGATCGAATACAGTTAGCCTGGTCAGCGATAGTAAGGGGAGAAGGGCGCAAAGCACCCTCATTGAAAGAAGCAATTGAACTGGCTTATGCGGAAGGTGAAACGGACGAATTTATTAAGCCGACAATATTGCCGGGTGCTGAACCGATTACAGTTCAAGATAGCGCAATATTTTTTAATTTTCGTAAAGACCGTCCGCGCCAGTTAGTAAAAGCATTAACTGAAAAAGAGTTTACCAAATTTGAGCGTGGAGATTATCTTTCCATCAACGTGACGTGTATGACTGAATACGATAAGTGGTTCAGGCTATCATTTGCTTTTGAGCAAGATCGCCCAAAAATAACGTTGGGTGCCATTATTAGTCAGGCCGGGTTAACGCAACTGCATTGCGCGGAGACGGAAAAATATGCCCATGTGAGTTACTTTTTTAATGGTGGGCGCGGTGATCCTTATCAGGGAGAAAATCGCGTTATCATTGATTCTCCGGATGTGGCCACCTATGATTTGGCACCCGAGATGAACGCAGCTGCGGTTGCTGATGCCGTAGTAGATGCGGTTAAAAGCAAACAATATGCTTTTATTGTTGTCAATTTTGCCAATGGCGATATGGTCGGCCACACTGCTGTCAGAGAAGCCATTCTTCAAAGTGTAGAAAGCCTGGATCAGGAAGTCGGTAGAGTGCTTGACTCAGCCATAGCGAATGGGTTTTCCGTGGTACTTACCGCAGATCATGGCAATTGCGAGGAAATGGTGGACCCGGTGAGCGGTGAGCCGCATACGCAGCATACCGTTTATCCGGTACCTTGTTTGGTGATAGATGAAATACCCTGGCAACTTTCAATTGGTGCCGGGTTGGTGAGTATCGCACCGACGGTACTTCAATTGATGGGGTTACAGCAACCTGATTCAATGCATGGGCAGTCGTTGTTGTTAAAACCCTTATCTGAATAATTCTTTTTGTTGATTAGGTTGGGGTTATTCGGCCAGGTTTATTCGACAATGTTTACTAGGAAATGAAGCAATGAAAACACGATTATTGATATTAGCAGTATTAATTTTTAATATTTTGGGTGCTTGTTCGGTCGATAGTGACGACGACAACGGCGATAAAATGAGTACGTTAAAAGGAGAGCATGTTTGGAAATCGCAAACGGATGCGTTAAAACAAGCGCAGGACGTCAGTAAGCTGGCAAAAGACGCGATGCAGAAACAACGTAAAGCCATGGAAAAATTAAACAACGAACAGTGAGTGTCACGTTCTTCACGTCAATACCTCGCAAATTTCCCGCAGAGTTTTACTGTAAATTTTGCCTATACACTGTCAACCAAACCCGGTCTTTTGCGTTATATAGATTAACGATTAGCTGAATTTGCTGTTTTGTTTGGAACACATAATTAGTTAATTCTTTTTTTTCAATTGCTTACACAGTATTTGTTATAAAATACTAGACATGGCGTGAATGACACTTCAAAATTTGGTTGGCGTTAGTATAAAGAAACATCTGAGGAATCTCACGCTGGATACGAATCGGGTATTGGAAAATTTTTTAATTCATGTCGAAAAGCGAGCCTATCGAATGGCCTATCTCGCAACGAGTCGTCATGAAGATGCGTTGGATATTGTCCAGGACGCGATGCTCAAATTAGTGAAGCGCTATAGAAATCGCGATGAAGAGGAATTGAGTATGTTATTTACCCGCATTCTACAAAACCAGATAAAAGACTGGTATCGTCGAGAAAAGGTGAGAAGTTCATTTAATTTTTTACTTGGGGATAGCAAAAAATCCCGCCCTGAGGATAATAGTGAAGACCCCCTGGAACAGTTTCCTGATGGTGCAATGCGTGAACCATTAGAAAACATGGCTAATCACAAGGCGATGATTAAACTCGATCAAGCGGTGAAACAATTGCCGCTTCGTCAAAAACAAGCATTTTTGTTGCGTATATGGGAAGGCTTGGATGTTGCACAAACGGCAAAAGCGATGGGTTGTACGCAAGGCAGTGTCAAAACACATTGCTCACGTGCAATACACACATTGCGCAAAACACTTGGAGAGCATTGGCAATGGGCATAAACGACGAAAAAGACAAGGCCCTGATGAAAAGGGCGTCGTCTTTACTTGATGATGCGGCTGAGAATCTGGACGAAAAAACCCTGGCGAGTTTGCGGCAGATTCGTAGGAAGGCGTTGGACAGTGCAACGCAGAGCACAGGCGTTAATTGGATGTTGCCAGCAGGCGGGTTTGCTGCGATTGCAACCGTCGCCATTGTGAGTGTCTCTATCTGGACAGCAAACCCCATAGAAGATGAACTGACACATGCATTTAGTGATATTGAATTATTAACCTCTTCTGAAAGTCTGGAGTTTTATGAAGAGTTGGAATTTTATGCCTGGATAGATGAGCAAGATGCAAAAGGATAAATTATCACTGGGTTCCGCTGTTTTGTCCGTTTCAGCTTTTTCGACAGGCGAGTGGGGGTTGATTTTATTAATTGTTGTGCTTCTTGTTCGTCCACTGGACTTAGTGGCATCCGAATTGGACGATGAAATAGAAGCACCCAGTATGGAGTTGTTGGAATTTTTAGCAGATTTCGAAACGGAAGACGGGCGTTGGGTTGGCCCATCTGTATTAGAGTCCATGATAGAAACGGGATGGTCTGGTCAAGCATTAGAGGCAGCAAAAGATGAATAGACAGGTAATTGTCACTCTCATTTTAACGAGCATGTTATTTTTTTTCAGTGCGATTGTTTGCGCAGAAGAAAATTCTGAATCAGATTTTAAGTCAAACTCTAAGTCAAACTCTAAGTCAAACTCTAAGTCAAACTCTAAGTTAGACAATGTGCCTGTTGCCTG
>CAZWBV010000043.1:5662-13219 GCA_964632225.1 uncultured Gammaproteobacteria bacterium
TGGGAAAACTTAAGCATAAAACAACAAAAAATACTGAAATCGGTTAAAACCAAGTGGCCTGAATTTGATGTTGGCCAACAGCGCCAACTTTTAAAAGGGGCATCACGATGGGCGGCTTTAGATAATAAAGAACGTAAAATAGCAGTAGAAAAATTCAAAAAATTCCGTGCTATGAAGAGTGAGCGTCGTATCGACTTACGAAAAAAGTTTAAAAATTATAATAAACTGCCGAAGCCAGCGAAAAAAGCGCTACGCGATGCCCGAAAACGTTTCAAACAATTACCAGAGGACAAAAAAGCGGCTTTGCGAAAACAGTGGAAAAATATGAGCGCACAACAACGTCAACAGTTTATGAAGCGCCGGATGATGCGACAGCGCATGATGCAACACCAACGACAACACCGCAGAGACCATGCCAGGGATATGAGGGACAGCACAAGGAAATAAGCAATAACCTCTGGTTTTAAATTAGCGCTTGGCTTTATTATGTACCTTATAAGAATAATTATATGGCTAATATTATCATCGTTCCCGGTGAGCTATGTGGGTGCCAGTAATTTTTTTGATGAAACACGGCCGTCAGTGGATTTAAATATGACGCTGCCGTCAACGGTGACCTTGGAGCTTGCAACGGATGCAACTGGGGCTCGCGACACGTTGTTTACTGCTAATTATGGATTACAGTCCGGTAACAGACTAAAGCTGGGAATAGGGGAAACGTCATTTGATGGGCAAATAGATGACTCAATATTTTATTCGTTCGGGTTTACGGGTAACCCGTTAACAGAGTTGATGTTTGGTTTCAGCTACACTTTTTTGGAACGGGAAGAAAGTCTTTTGTTTCGTGCTATTAGATTGCGAATGAGAAAAGATACCGTTGTGGCCTATTTAACATGGCATAAGAATAATTGGGCAGTTTCACTAAAACCGCAGATCAGCAATATTTTGCTGCAACCCAGAGACCCCAATGCGAACAGAGGCATTCGAAGCCCGGGTTTCGGTTTTTCGGTTTCTTATTATGGGCTGGACAGCTTTTCTTTCTATGTCAGCCATGCGGAATTCAATTATTCAAATAATATTGAGTTGTTAAAGGAAATCGCATTACGCTCAGGGCAGTTTGATGAAGTCAGAACATCTGCTTCGATTGACTATAACGTCGATTGGGGGGCTGTTGGGTTGGAATGGCAACGTAATGGGGCAATAGATAATATTGAAAATTACGACGTCGTGTTAATTAATTTGTTTCTCACTTTGTCAGATGACTGGTCGATGCAGGGGCGCCTGGGCAGCCCAAGCGGCGGATCAATTAATACTGACGGATTTGGAAGTCTGGCACTCACCTATAGTTGGTAATCAAGTCGCAATAATAACCGGCAAAAATAGTTTAAATTCACGTCAACCGATTCGCCGTCCTTGCGTTGTTATCTATGTAAGGTGTATTCACACCTGAATTACTGTCCCCCTGGCCAATTTTCTGGCGAAATAGGGGGTCGATTTGTGAGGAGATAACAGCATGAAATTTATAGAAAAAATATTCTTTAGATGCCTATTTAAGCGGCTGAAAAGCACTGCCCGACGTTTGGTCATTGCATTGGGTATCGTCAGCTTAAGCGTAAATTTAACGGCCTGTGGTGGCAGTGAATCCAGCAGTGCCGCAGGTGACAACAGCAATGGTGAAGTGATCATTGGTTTGACTGATGCGCCCGGTGATTTTCAAACTTACACCGTGGATGTTGTTTCACTCACGTTGACAAAAGCCAATGGTACCGTCGTCGAAACCTTGCCTGTTCAAACGACGGTGGATTTTGCTCAGTACACTGAGATGACAGAATTTCTGACAGCGGCCACTATTCCATCGGGTGTTTATGTCAAAGGAAGTATGGTGCTTGACTATAGCAATGCCAATATTCAAGTAGAAGATCAGGCAGGCGTTACTACACCTGTGACACTCATAAAAGATGAGGATGGTAATGATGTGACTGAGATGGAGTTGCGTGTGCAGCTAGAGGGGCGTAGTCGCCTACTTATCGCGCCGGGCATTCCTGCCAGTTTGACGTTGGATTTTGATCTTAAAGCATCAAATGAAGTGACATTTGATGATGTCGGCGAGCCAACTGTCACGGTTGAACCTTTTCTTATTGCCGATGTTAATTTTGATAAAAACAAGACACACCGTCTTCGTGGTGCGCTGAAAAGAGTCAATGTTGCAGAACAATATTACTCTGTCATTATTCGTCCGTTTCATCATCGAATGAACGATCAAGTCGAACGCTTTGGTTCACTAAAAGTGCATACAAACGACCGCACTGTCTATGACATCGACCAGATTCCCTACTCTGGTAGAGAAGGCTTACAACAACTCGACCGTATGCCGGCTTTCACGGCAACTGTTGCGATTGGTGAAATTAAGTTTCAGCCGAGACGTTTTGAAGCGACTCACGTGTATGCGGGTTCAAGTGTGCCAGGTGGCGATATGGATGTGGTTCGTGGCAATGTTATTTCTCGTGTTGATAACATCGTGATAGTAAAAGGAGCAACATTGATCCGAGGCGACGGCACAGCTGTTTTTCGGGATACAGTGAGTGTTCAACTAGCGGACACAACGACAGTTCGTCGACAGCACTCAATGAACGAACACACGATAGGAGATATATCCGTCGGCCAACGCGTGAGTATTTTCGGTACATTGACTAACGAAGACCTTACGAGTCTGGAAATGGATGCTTCTGAAGGCCGTGTTAATATGTTATTTACGACACTAAGAGGTAATGCCATTGTCACTGATGGTATATCCTTGAATGCGGACTTGCGGGCAATTGATCGCCGTGAGATTGCTGTTTTTGACTTCACTGGCACGGGCGTAACACCTGATAACGATGCGGATCCGGCGAATTATGAAATGGATACAGCTGCCCTGGATATTTCATCGATCGCCGATGGGTCACCCATAAAAGCACGTGGTTTTGTACGCCCGTTTAGTCAAGCGCCTGCGGATTTTGAAGCACGTACCATCGTGCATGTCGCACAGGTTAGGGGGCACTTAGGTCTAAATTGGGATCCAGCCACAGAAACGCCTTTTGTTGACTTATCGACATCTGGAATGACATTAAATCTGGATGGCCAAGGTCTGTTCCATTATATCGTACGCGCAGGCGTGCGTATTGATCTGAATGGTTTAGGGCAAAATCCGGTAATTCAACCACTTGACAGCGGCGATGGAAAATACATTTTGTATCTAGGTGATGCGGTGGAATTATTCACAAGCTTCGATCGTTATGTCGATGCATTGAATACGCAAATCGCAGCGGGTAAGACATTTAAAGGAATACGTGCAGTTGGATTGTATGATGATTTAACAGCGACCATGAAAGCCGGGATGATCAGTATGCGAGTAATGTAGAATTAACTTAACATTGCAAGTTAACATTGTAAGATAAAACGACCTCTTTTTAGAGGTCGTTTTTTTTATTATATAGCATTGAATAGATTTATATCGGTGGTGCCGACTGGGTAGTCAAAAGCCGCTTGAGTTTGATCTACACCCGCCAATTTTCTCAGTGCGAAGTGAATATGTGCAGGTGTTAACTTAATGGACGCATTATTGGTGTTCGATGGATCAAGGTTTAGCGTGACGGGATCGATGTTAATGGCCTTGTGTTGGTTAGTCGTTCCACCAATCACTCGGTTTCCCTGTATAATTTGTTGAGAATTACCAATAAACATCATGCTGGTGATGGGCCAATGATCTTTACCGGCATCTTCATTGTATTTATTTGTACGGCCAAAATCAGATGCAATCATCACCACGATTTTATCCGTTAGTCCGCGTGCTGCAGCTTCTTCTAAAATGGCATCAATACCTTGCAGGAAATCCATTAATATTGGATAGTGATCTACATCGTGATTGCTATGTGTATCAAAAGGGGCAAGAGAAAGTTGTGCTGTTGCTGAAACACCCGTTTGATAGGCTGCTAATGCGATTCGGCCTTGTTGGTAGAGCGCTCGCGCTTTGTCTCTGCCGTTAAAAAATGCTTTTGGCTTTTCAGGAAAGTTGGCGGTGTCTGATAAATTAAGCGCCAGGTTTTTAAGATCTCCGCTCACTTGTCTGGAAGATTTGAGTGAATTAATCGCATTTTTTATTCTAGGTAACCTCTGAGCAGCTAATAATTTTTCCAGTCGCGCGTCACGTCCTGCATTTATCAATTTATTGACAGCAGGTTGAAAATACCTATTGCTGCCATTGGCTAGTTTAGGGTCAGTGCTGTTTGTGTAGGCTATTTCAAATATCGCACTAATGCCTTTTGTATTCAGGCGCACAGGCACCACCAGACCGGCTGATTCTTCATAGCCACCCCCGTTGGTGATGAAGGGGATATCACGTCCCGATGCAAGCGTGCCCGCGACTAATGCACCAAAATTTGGAAATCCGGTCCTGGCAAGTTCGCCGCTCCAATTATACCGACGGCCATCTGAATGCGATACAGTGCCAGCATTGATGCCGTTAATAATCAGCAATTTTTGGTGATATTTATCAAAAAACTGTCTATTTGAGTACAGTGTTGGATCGTAAAGCGGTCCGGCGGGCGACGTTGGTGTGCTAGCCAAAAAAGCATCAGGAGGCGGTGCATATTTAATTATACCGCCGGGAGTGGTGCCAATCTTTGCCTTAGGGTAATTGTTTATACGCCTATTTTGAGCTTGACCCGGAGTATATCCTTTCGGATCACACAAGCTGGTTGGGTCCCAGCCGCCTCTCGCATCGATCAGCAGATAGAGTGGACCCGAATAATTATCGTGTGCGGCGAATAACTTTGTTGGTGCATAAAAGGGGAGTGCAGTCGCAGCACCAGTAACAGTACTTAGTTTCAAAAAATCTCTACGTTTCATTCTAGTCGGTCTCGGTAACGATTAGATTACTTATTCATAAAGAAATTTGTAATCAAGAAATAAATAGGTCACAAACGCCATCCAGGATTTGACTGTGCGATCTGCGTCTTTAATGACCGGGTTTTGGGCGGCAAGGTTTGCTCTGCATTTTCCAGGAATATTATTGGCCAAGGCAGCATTCCATATCGACGTAAATAAATCGTACGAATCGGTTATTACACCATCTGTGCCATTTATTTCTAATTCTTCTCCCAGAATGTGTTTATGTAAATATTGTATATTTTGTTTTATGTTGACTGGACCGTTTGTGCTAACGGGCGTATCAATCATTTCGACAAATGGAAAATAAATTCTATTTGTCGCATTCTTAGCAAAATCTTTTGGCACTGTTTCGCAACTGGTTTGTCTTGCGATACGATTCTGAATACCGGCCATTATCGGGGAGGGTTCAGTTGTGCGTGTGACGACATCGTTAGAATCTATGCCGCCATAGAACAACAGGTAGGTATCGCGTGCGAGTAAATTTCTGCCACTTGGGGATTTCCACTCATATTTTCCTGCAATAGCTTTGATTTTATCATTGAGTTGTTCTGGCGTTAGTAATCGACCCAAGCCCACATCAGCAAACAATGCCGGGTTTTCACTTTCAGCTAAGTTATTCGCATGGAATGTTGTGCTGTTTATGATATTTTTTATTAGCCGTTTAAGATCGAATCCGCCACCGTCATTTTCAAATTTCGTTATCAGTTCTTCGATGAACAGGGTTTCACTGTCTACGGGCTGCCTGCCAGTAAGGCCAGAAAATATCGTTTTAACCGTAGCAGTGGAGAAATCTTTGCTGGCAATGATACGACCTGCTAACCACTGTAGCGCAGTTGCGGATCGAGCAGCGGGTAATATATCGGTTTCTGAAAAACCAGGTGCAAGCATTTGGGGTGGAGTCGGTTTATTAGGCCAGTCAGTCCTGTTGCCACCAAATGGGCCAGTATCTGTCCAGTTCTTAAAAGTTCCTGCGATTGGATCAATGACTTTATGACATGCTGTACACTGCGGATCAATAAACGTCGGGAACGGACCTTGAATATTATCCAGGTCGAGACTTGCACGATCGACTAATCCTTCAACGTCCTTGTCGAGAAAGTATTTATAAACAACCCTGGAGCGCGCCCGGTTAAGGTTGGCCGGAGTAGACGAATACCGTGTTAAAAATCCCAGTGTGTTTAATATACCGGCGTGGGGGTAGGTGCGGCCATTGTTATCTTTTAAAATAGCTTCCCTGAACTCGTTTGGTTTATTAGCTGCAATGGCTTCTCCGTAGTTGAATTTAAAATTCGCCAATGTAGTAGTACCAAACAATTGCGCAGAATAGGGGTTAACCATCACATAATTAGCGGTTAATATTTCTGTAAACGGGGCACCTTTACGTACAACATTTGCAATCAATTCCAGCGGAGCCTTCTCAAGTCCTATGTTGGCATTGCGTCTGATCAAATTTCTATCGCTATCATTTGCAGCGCCGCCGTACCCGTTTTGATTAAGACTCTGAACAGTGAAATAATCCTGGTTGTCGAAATTAGTAAGGTCAAAATTATCTAATGCGAATGTGCCGGGAAAAGCATTTGTTAATATCAGGTCGTTGTAAATTGTCTTCAGTCGATCATAAAATGCATTTTCATCAAGCAATGCATCCAGGATATCATCGATCACCAAATCAAGATCTGTATTATTGGTTGCATTATTTACAACATCTTCTTCTTGTGAAGTGGGTAAGCGCCCGGCAACTGCCAAGGTTGTCTTTCTTAGCCTTTCATAACGCGTACCTAACACAATACCTGCGCCCGTATTATTTGTTATACATGTGGCGATAGGACCCGCCATATTAAATAACGAAGTATATCTTGGGTCTGTTACCGGAAATATTTCTCCACCACCATGTCCGATGGTATTCGCAGCTTTGGAAAGTATTGAAGGCACATTATTATCATCTTTTTGGATGCTGAAAGTTTTAAAAATATCAAAATTAGCATCGGAGACTGTATCGGTAACAAAATTAAGTCCACTTGTAACGCCACCAACTTTGTGGCATCCCATACAGTTGTCGTTAAGTATTGGCCAGACCTCAGATAGAAAGGTAGTTTTGAGCGAAGAGCATTGAGCTGTTGTCGAAACGGTTACGATTGCAGGTGGGCTATTTGCCGTGCCATCGTTAACAATGAGTTGGATCTTGTAGTCTCCCCATATGATGGGTGTAAAATTTGGTGTGGCCAAGGTGATGTTTTGTAGCATTGCTTTGCTGTCTTTTGGTGCGGTCGTTATTGTCCATTGATAGCTTAACGCGTCAGAATCAGGATCCGAACTGTTTGACCCATCAAGAAAGACGGTTGAATTCAGCGGTGCTGCAAAATCAGTGCCTGCATTGGCCACGGGAAGGGTATTTGTGTCGATGGCATTTACATCGATACTCACAATACTTGCAGGACTGTTAACTTTGCCATCATTTACGATGAGTTCGGCGGTATATGTTCCTGTGTCTATCGGTGTGAAACTCGGTGTAGACGTATCTGGATCATTTAGCGTGGGTATTGGTATTTGCGGGTCAGGGCTTGTAATTGTCCATCTGTAACTCAAGTCATCGCCATCAGGATCACTGCTGCCGGAGCCATCCAATGT
>CAZWBV010000044.1:0-13097 GCA_964632225.1 uncultured Gammaproteobacteria bacterium
ATAGACCGAAAATTCAAGGTTAATGGTAACCCGGTTGAAAACAAACACACCGCAGCTAGCAACCAATCATCACCACGCAAAGAAAACAACAAAAAAGGAGAGAGAGAGGAGGGGGGGACTAGCCCTTTCGTCTAGCCCTCGGATGGGCCGCATCATAGACTCGCGCCAAATGTTGAAAATCCAAATGTGTGTATATCTGCGTCGTTGAAATATCGGCATGTCCAAGTAGCTCTTGTACTGCCCTCAAATCACCACTCGATTCAAGTATATGACTGGCAAAAGAATGCCGCAGCTTGTGTGGATAGACGTTGCTATCCAGTCCCTGCTTTTCTCCCCATTCCTTGATTCGAAACTCAACGGCACGCCTTGACATACGCACACCCCGCTTGCTGACAAAGAGTGCAGGCTCATCCATTAGCACCATTTTATCCCGGACACGCATCCAGTTGATAACCGCTTCTTTTGCAAATCTACCAATAGGCACTATTCTCGTTTTTGCCCCTTTTCCGGTAACACGCACCTCTTCTTGTACGAAATCGATATCGCCCAGGCTCAAGGAAACAAGTTCCGCCAAACGCAAGCCGGAAGAATACAATAACTCGATCATGGCTTTGTCGCGTATGGACAATAAATCATCTGCCGGCATTTTTAATAATTTTGACACCTGATCAACGTCCAGGGTTTGCGGCAGTTTACGCGACGTTTTAGGTGCGCCAACACTAATGGCAGGGCTACTGCTAACAACATTTTCACGCTCAAGAAACTTAAAAAAAGAGCGGATGGCGGACAACTCTCGCTGCAAACTGCGGCCACATAAACCACCCCGGTGCCGCTTGCTTATATAGGCACGCACATCATGCACCTTCAGCTCATCCCAGCTGGCTACCTGCCTGTTTCGACAAAAAACAACAACCTTGTTCAAATCCCTGGCATAATTATTAACAGTGTGCGCCGACAATCTACGCTCATTTTGCAGATAGCCGATAAATTTAGTTACCCACTCAGTTTCGCTTGTTTTCATATCTATGGTTTCTTATTCTTCTTGTGTAATCCCGTTTCTTTAAATACAGAACAATACAAAGCACAACTATAAATTAATCTAACAAGTCAATTATTGACGCGCACTCAATGAACAGCTAATTAATTCTGAGAGTTTTTTTAAAAACTCGGTACCCTTCGCCGCATGAAACCAATGCGCATCGTGACTACCAATACATAACAAACCAAAACAAGACCTATTTACTAACGGCAGCAAAGCCGCCGACTTAACTTGCATCGCTACGCCACCAAAAAGAGCCTTTGTTAATTCTGGTTTAAATTGACCGCATATTGGCTTGCGCTCACTGATAACTTTTTCAATGCCCTTGAATTCGGGATCACGAATATCGATAAACGAATCAAAGGACGCAGAGGACAGTTGAAAAGGATCAATAATAGCAGCACCTTTACTCCCTTCTGTACTTTCACCAACATTCCCATCATCCCCTCCACCCGTACTAGCAAAAAAGAGGAAATTGCTTTCATCCACCTTATAATCATTTTTTAGTCTGGCGCGTGCAATTTCCAGCACGGCGGCGACCGAATCCGCCTTATATAATGCCATAGCCAACTTGTGTAATTGCTTGTTTAACAAATCATTTTCTGTTGCTAACTGAACAAGTTCCTGGAGTTGTCTTTTAAGCTGTTTTTTCTGATCACGAAGAATAGAGACCTGCCGCTCAACCAGAGAAACCGCCTTACCACTTTCGTGAGGTATCTCAAGATCAGAAAGTAAATTCACATGCGACTTAAAGAAATCTGTATTATTCGTCAAATATTGCTTAACGTCTCGCTCTGAAATAGTTTGTTTTCCTATACTATGCAATGTAGTCATAATTCAATATTACCTTCGAAGACCGTTTGTGCAGGACCGGTCATTAACACGGCCTCCCCTTTGCCACTCCATTGTATCGTAAGACGCCCCCCTTTCAAGTCCACGCCCACCGTTTCATCCAACATATTAGACACACGACCATACGCTACCGCAGCACAGGCACCCGTACCACAGGCCATTGTTTCACCAGCCCCTCTTTCGTACACGCGTAGTTTGATATGACGACGATTTATAATCTGCATGAATCCTGCATTAACACCTTGTGGGAAAGACGGGTCGATCGCTAATAACTTACCTATAGTTGCAACTGGCGCGCTATTCACATCACCCACAATAACGACTGCATGCGGGTTCCCCATGGACACAATACCGATCTCTATTTGCCGCTCATTGACTTTAAGTATATAACTTTTTTGTGTTTTGTCAGCAATCATCGGCAAATCGCTTGGTTCGAATCGAGGCACACCCATATTGACAGTCACTTGTTCGTCAGGCTGCAAGTGTAATTCAATTATCCCCGAGTTAGTTTCAACTTTAACCGTTTCCTTTCTGCTCATTGCCTTGTCCCGAACAAAGCGCGCTAAACAACGCGCACCATTGCCGCATTGCGCTACTTCTCCGCCATCTGCATTGAAAATTCGATAATAGAAATCTGTATCAGGCGAACGCGGCGACTCAATAAGCAACACCTGATCGCAACCTATGCCAAAACGCCTGTCAGCAATCATTTTGATATTATTGCTTTGCAAGTTGACAGATTGCGAAACACCATCGATAACGACAAAGTCATTTCCCAATCCATGCATTTTGCTAAATTTTATATTCATGATGACTTCAGATTAATAACTTATTGCTACGGCGTTTGTTAACACGGTTAAAATAATCAGTACTAATTAGCGCTGACTATTTGATCGCTGGTTTTTTTACAAGCGCCTCTTTTACAAAGGTAATGGGCTGAATAATCCTGATAGCGGATTCAGGTTGCAGTGTAATATGTTCAACGCCAAAACGCGCCTTTAACATTTTTGATTGTTCATCCAATATCGATTGCCATTTTTCAAATTTTTCGATCACCAGGTGTGCTGACAACGCATGTCGACCACTCGACAGCGTCCAGATGTGCAAATCGTGGACTGAATTAACATTTTCTATCGCCGCCATCGCATTACCGACTTCAACTAAATCGATATTCGATGGCACACCTTCCATTATTACTTGTAACGCTTCGCGCAACAAATGCAAACTTGAATAGAGTATCAGAGCGCTAATCAAAAGAGAAAGTATCGGATCTATCGGCGTCCAACCGGTAAAATAAATAACAGCCCCGGCGATCAATGCGGCTACCGACCCTAACAAATCACCAATAACATGCAGTAATGCACCACGGGTATTAATAGTTTGATGCCCGCGGGTCAACATAAACGCAACCAACAGATTAATAAGTAACCCAATCGCAGCGACCAACATAACAGTGCCGCCCATCACTGGCTGCGGCGACTGAAGTCGTTCCACAGCGACAACGACAATACCCACTACAATTGCAATCATAAACACGCTATTGACCAGCGCCGCAACCACTTCCGCCCGGCCGTAACCATAAGAATGCTGGGCAGAAGGCGGCTTTACCGCTACCCAAGCTGCAAATGACGCCAAACCCAATGCAGTCGCATCTGAAACCATATGCCCCGCATCACTCAACAAGGCCAACGAACCAGACAACCAGCCGGCATACGCTTCGACGCCAGCAAAGGACAGTGTTAACAGCAATGCCCAGATTAACGGCCGGCCCGTTGAAATAGCGTCGTGAGTAGGGTGCGCGTGGTTATGCATAAACGCCTATGACTCTGAGCGCTGTGAATGCCATGTTCCGGACTTACCGCCTTCTTTTCTTAACAAGCCGACTTCACCTATCGTCATGCCTCGATCCACAGATTTGCACATGTCATATATAGTGAGCAACGCAATATGCACTGCCGTGAGGGCTTCCATTTCTACACCGGTTTTACCGGTTGTTTGCACCAAAGCAACACAGACAATCTTGTTATTTACCGCGTCTATCTCAAAACTGACCTCTGCGTTATCTATTAATATTGTATGGCAAAGCGGTATCAATTCAGACGTTTTTTTCGCCGCCATTATACCCGCGACACGCGCCACACCGAGAACATCCCCCTTTTTATGGTTACCCTGCTTAATCAAAGACAAGGTATCGGCTTTCATCGCGATACACCCACGGGCTTCTGCAACACGACGGGTTTCCGGTTTAGCACCCACATCAACCATGCGGGCCTCGCCAGAATCGCCAAAATGGGTCAATTTCGCCATATATAACCTTGGAATCCTTATTTTCAATACTATTATTTCACTATTATTTCAATACTATTTCAATACTATTTCAATATGCATTTCATTACGTTCGCTAAACGACTACCATAACAGCAAAATGCCTTTGTAGATAATATAGAAACATGACTATTACCGTTAAATACTTCGCCAGCTTGCGGCAACAAATTGGTCGATCGCAAGATGAAATTAATGCTGCAAATATTAAAACGGTTGCCGATGTTTGGCATGCAGTTGCCAATGGGCAACCATTAAAACCCAATACGCTGATGGCGGTCAATCTGGAGTATGTTGATGTTGATCACGGCGTTAAAGAAGGAGATGAAGTCGCCTTTTTTCCACCGGTAACCGGGGGCTAATCTAATAGACCCGTCGCGAAGCAAAAATGAACGGCGGCTGCCCAAGAATAGGCACCGTTGCAGCCGTGATTCTTTTTATAGGCGGCAACGGCAAATTGAAAATCAGAAACAGTGGTGGCTCACCAGCCCCAGATAACCCCCTCTAATAAACCCTCAAGTTTATTGTAGGAACTTTGTTGCGCAGGAACGAAATAACGCGCTTTATTACTGAAACGGCCAAACAATATTTCGGCAGATTCAACACCCTGTGATGTCGTTAACGCATAGGCAATTAATTCACGTGATTCATCATCAAAATTTTTGCTAACCGTCACCGTTTGGTTCGGCAAAGGACGGCTTTTATAAATAATTTTGACCGATTGCTTTTCCACATCCACTAATTTTCTATAGACATTGTCACGTACCACAGCAGCCCTGCATTTATGATCTTTAAATGCCTGATAGACCGCCTTAAACCCGCCTTTGACTTCAAAAAGTTCGGGTTGAACGACCGGATTATCATACAACGAATAAATAGTCACGGTACCCAAATTCGGTGATGCCAAGCCGCAAACTTTATAGCGCACAAGGTCGCGCAAATTATTTATTTCATCGTCATCCACTTTGGCCAGAATAAAAAAATCTAACGACCCTGGTAGCGCCGCAATCGGGCTGTGTTGCAGATGTTTTATGCGCCACGCAGCAAAATGAGGACCATCAAATACAATGTCATAGTCTCCATTGCGCATTTTAATTGAATACTGAATCCAGTCGTCTGGATGCCGGTAGATGACCTTTTTACCCAATAATTCGCTTAAGTAATTCGCAATCGGGTCGTACATTAGCTTGCCCCTTTCGAGTGTTTCCCGCGGCGGAGCTGAAAAAGTCAAATCTGCTTGAACAATCGTCGTATTTGTCACCAAAAAAAATATCATTACACCAATTAAGGTTTTCATCTTCCTGTGTACCTCCCACACTACAATTGGTTTTGAGTCCTATCTTGTTTTCCCCTCAACGATAATACGGTATATCTTTTTCGATCTGTACTTTTTTTTGGCTAAATATGGACTATCCTGGTCTACGTGAAACTTTTATTTGTCGTGAAAAGTGGCGACCTGATAGCAAAAATATAGGGCTGCCGAACAAATTGAATTATCCTTAGTGCGTACTGAAAGCCCACCCGTTCAGCACGCTAAATACAGGGTGCCATTCAATAAATCGACAAATAGGGTGGCCAAGAAAAACCACAGCACCTGAATAAATCGTTGCTTCTTCGGCTCGATTGAAATAGGGTTTGACTGCCAATTTGACATACAATTTATTTATTGACGTAATAACAACTTCAATTAAAAAAACCTGGTTCAACTAATAACAAGCCTGTTCAGCTATAACTTAAGTTATACAATAGAGGCTTAACAAAATACGGAGCCTGTCCAATGGAAATCACTAGTCTACCCCCCGTTCTTGGTATCTTAGGCCTGGTCATTGCATTTATCTTATATCGCAAGATTGTCGTCTTGCCCGCTGGCGAAGGAAAACTAGCGGAGATAGCAGAGGCCATCCACCTGGGTGCAATGACGTTTATGAAACGAGAGTATTCAATTCTCGCACCTTTTGCCGCGTTATTGGCCATCTTGCTCTACATCTTCCTGGGAGAACAGACTACCATCGCATTTATCGCGGGGGCGTTCAGCTCAGGCATCGCCGGTTATATTGGTATGTTCACAGCAACAAAAGCGAATGTGCGTACCACAACAGCCGCCCACGAAAAGGGCGCAGCAGCGGCATTAACCTGTGCTTTTTTTGGTGGTTCCGTCATGGGATTAACGATTGCCGCCGTCGGATTACTCGGACTGGGTATCCTCTATATGATGTTTGGCGGTGACCCAGAAACCGCCCATTCCATACACGGTTTCGGCATGGGCGCCTCCGTCGTCGCATTATTTTCTCGTGTCGGTGGTGGCATTTTCACTAAAAGTGCGGATGTCGGCGCAGATTTGGTTGGCAAAATTGAAGCAGGTATTCCTGAGGATGACCCACGCAACCCGGGCGTCATTGCAGATAACGTAGGCGACAATGTGGGCGATGTCGCAGGCATGGGTTCAGATATTTTTGAATCCTATTGCGGTTCAATTATCGCCACAATAGCAATTGCGTCGACTATTAGCGCCGCCGCTATCGCCGACTTGGGGCAACGCAGTGATTTGATGTTTTTACCCCTGGGTCTGGCATCGGTCGGTTTACTTTGTTCTATACTCGGTATTTTTCTAGTTAAAACCTACGCGTCAAAATCACCCGAAGTGGCACTTCGAATCGGCACCATCAGTGCAGCCGTATTATTTATCGCCTCCTCATACTTCGTCATTACCGCCATTGGTCTCAGCGCCCGTGTTTGGGGCGCCGTTGTCGTCGGCGCACTGGGCGGCATTATCATCGGCTTGGTCACCGAATATTACACTGCTGGAAAACCGGTACGCGATCTCGCCAAATCAGGGGAAACTGGCGCAGCAACCGTCATGATCAGTGGGCTTGCACTCGGCATGCAATCGGTTGTCGTCCCCGTGCTAACCATTTGTCTCATCATCTTCATATCTGACCAACTCGTTGGTATTTATGGTGTCGGTATCGCTGCGGTGGGTATGTTAGCCACGGTGGGTATCACAATGGCCATCGACGCCTACGGGCCAGTCGCCGATAACGCCGGCGGCATTGCGGAAATGGCCGGACTTGGCGAAGACACACGAAAAATTACCGACTCACTGGATGAACTCGGTAATACAACGGCCGCAATCGGTAAAGGCTTTGCAATTGGTGCTGCAGCATTGGCGGCACTGGCTATTATAACGGCCTTTGTCGAAACTGTTGCAGCGAATAACCAGGACTTCACTCTGTCGCTTAATAAACCGGAAGTCCTGGTCGGTTTATTTATAGGCGGCATATTCCCCTTTCTCGTCGCCTCGTTGACGATGACGGCGGTCGGCGACGCTGCGTTTGAAATGATCCAGGAAATTCGCCGTCAGTTTCGTGAGATACCCGGATTGCTCGAAGGTACTGCAAAACCGGATAATGAGCGTTGTATCGACATTGCCACACGTGCGGCACTGAAGAAAATGATACTGCCTGGCATACTCGCGGTCGCAGCGCCGCCTGTCATCGGATTTGGTATTAGCGCATCGGCACTGGGCGGTATGTTAGCGGGTGCCCTGTTGGGTTGTGTGTTAATGGCGCTGATGATGGCCAACGCTGGCGGCGCATGGGACAACGCAAAAAAATATGTTGAAAAAGGTAATCTCGGGGGCAAAGGCTCAGACGTCCATACTGCGGTTGTCGTCGGAGATACGGTTGGCGATCCGTTCAAGGATACGTCAGGTCCATCGATGAATATTCTTATTAATGTAATGGCAATCGTCAGTCTTGTGATTGCACCTATTCTTTAATAGATCATCGTTTTACCACAAAGAACGCAAAGTTTTTGGTTTTTGAAAACGATTCCTTTGCGTACTTTCCTTTGCGTACTTTGTGGTGAACTCTTAGCTGTAACTGTAACCTAAATAGTAAATTCATCCTCCAGCTTTTTCGGGACGGCGACATTTTTTAGTACAATATATTGCGGTAACCCATTTTTATACGGCGGGTAATCTTCACCTTTGATCAACGGCTGCAAATAAGTACGGCAGCGTTCTGTAATTCCCATTCCATCTTTAGTGATATAGTTCCTTGGCATCATTTTTTCGACATTGGCCACTTTTGACAGCTTGGCCACGCCGATCGTCCATTTATATGGATTATTTGATTTACGCACAATCGTTGGCATAACCGCATTTTGCCCTTTTAGCGCCAACTGAACCGCCGCCTTACCCAGTGCATAAGCTTGCTCAACATCGGTTTTAGACGCAATATGGCGCGCCGCACGTTGCAAATAATCTGCAACGGCCCAGTGGTACTTATATCCCAGTTCGTCTTTTATTATTTGCGCGACAACCGGGGCGACACCCCCTAACTGCGCATGGCCGAATGAGTCTTTACCACCGGCTTCTGCAAGAAACTGGCCTTGCGAATTCCTGATACCTTCAGAAACGACGATCGCGCAATAGCCATATGTTTTAACACACTCGTCTACCCGCTTTAAAAAAGTGGCTTGATCGAAGGTAATTTCCGGAAACAAAATAATATGCGGTGCATCGCCTTTATTCTCAGCAGCCAAGCCACCCGCTGCGGCAATCCAGCCCGCGTGACGACCCATCACCTCCATAACAAATATCTTAGTGGACGTTTTACACATAGACGCAACATCAAATGCCGCCTCCCGAATAGAAACTGCGACATATTTGGCAACCGAACCAAATCCAGGGCAATTGTCGGTAATCGGCAAATCGTTATCGACTGTTTTGGGAATACCAACACAAGTAATTGGGTATCCCAACTTTGCACCAATTTGCGACACTTTATTGGATGTATCCTGGGAATCACCCCCGCCATTATAAAAAAAATAGCCGATATCGTGCGCCCTGAATACCTCAATAAGCCGTTCATATTGCGCTCTATTTTCCTCCAGCCCCTTTAATTTATAGCGACATGACCCAAAGGCGCCGGAAGGCGTATGACGTAACGCGGCAATCGATTTTGCTGTTTCCTTGCTGGTATCGATCAAGTCTTCGGTTAATGCGCCAATAATGCCATTGCGGCCAGCGTATACTTTGCCAATTTTGTTCTTGTGTTTTCGAGCAGTCTCGATAACACCGCATGCCGACGCATTGATTACAGCAGTGACGCCCCCGGATTGGGCATAAAAAGCATTTCTCTTGGTCATTAGAACTCCTCCCCCTCAATAATTTTTCCAGAATTCTTTTCTTTAAAAAATAGTTCCAGAGCCACTGTTTATATACATAAAAAATATTAATACATCACAAAATTTAAAATCAAATATTCAAATCACGACCTGCAAAACAAATGAATACCCGCGTTCCGCGTTGCACACAACATGTTGTGCCATTGGTGGTTACAACAAGCACAAGGCTAACATGTTGCTAAGCGCAAGTTACGAGACTTAAGTCACGGCACTATAAGTTGCAGAACTATAAATTAAATTTTTTAACTGAAAAAAGCAAAACAAAAACCCGCACTTTGTAATACAGGTTGATTTGCTGTACTAATATTATAAATTATTATAAATTAAACACATTATTCAATGTGATGATTCGCTTTTTGTTCCGCACCGTGAACTAATTGCGCAAATAAGCAAAAAAAGAAGAAATAGGAAGCTTAAGGGACACGGTAGCTAAGATAGAAGCAAAAGATAGAGACAATAGATAGAGGCAATAGATAGAGGCAATAGATAGCAAAAGTAACAACCGTTAAATAGAATAGCTAGAAGTATGAAATGACGATTGGTACAGCCATCAGCGCAATTGGCACCTTAGATTTGATTGAAAAACACGCATTTTTTGTGCGTTTCAGTTTTCCAGTCCATCGATATTTCGTTATACCGGTATTATATGCCTTTTACGCGAAATAAGTACATGATATAAAAGGGGTGGCGGCATGCCGTACAAAGCTAACGCCAAAAAACACAAACAAGAAAGTGATTTCGTAATGAGCGAGGAAACAACATGAGAATCGTACTACTCGGCGCACCAGGCTCAGGTAAAGGCACCCAGGCAAAGCAATTGGTTGAAAAATATAATGTGCCCCAAATCTCAACGGGCGATTTACTGCGGGCGGCTGTACAAGAGGGTACCGAATTAGGTGTCCAGGCGAAAACCGCTATCGATGCAGGGCAATTTGTTTCTGACTCCATCGTACTCGCAATGATAGAAGAGCGCTTGAACAGCCCCGATACAGATAGCGGATTCATTCTTGATGGCTTTCCCCGTAACCTCCTCCAGGCAGAAGAACTCAATACGATGCTCGACGATCTCAACAAGCCAATGCAAGCGGCAATTTTGATCTCAGTTGATTTTGACATCATCGTCGAAAGAACCACCGGGCGGCGTACCTGTGAATCTTGCGGCCAACTCTATAATATCTACACCAGCCCATCAAAACTGGAAGACCAATGTGATCGCTGCGGTGGCAATTTACACCACCGGTCAGATGATAACGAAGAAACAATCAGCAATCGCCTCAGAATATATGAAGCGCAGACGACGCCGCTAATTGCTTATTACAGAAATAAAAATATGCTCCGAACAGTTCAGGGCGTGGGGGACGTTGCAGACATTTTCGAGGAATTATGCAATGTGATCGATGAATTACCGGAAGAAGCCATCGAAACCATGTTTACCGCACCTGAAGTAGATATACCTGACACACAACAACCGGTATACCAGGAACCAGAAGAAGAAGAAGAGATCGCCAAGGAGGTAGTTGAAGAAGAACCTGAACTGGTTGAGAGCCCCGCTAAGACAGCCCCCACGAAAAAGACTGTTTCTAAGAAAAAAGCAAAGAAAACGCTGTCTAAGAAAAAAGCGAAGAAAAAGGCTAAAAAGAAAGCAGCTAAAAAAACAGCGCCTAAGAAAACCGCTTCTAAGAAAGCTGTTTCTAAGAAAAAAGTGGCCAAGAAGAAAGCTGCGGCCAAAAAGAAGGTCGCTAAGAAAAAAGCCAAGAAAAAAATCAGTAAAAAGAAAGTAGCTAAGAAGAAAACCAAGAAAACACTGCCTAAGAAAAAAGTTAAGAAAAAAGCCAAAAAGAAGATCAAGAAAACGGCGTCTAAACAAAAGGTTAAGAAAAAAACTAAGAACAAAGTTAAGAAAAAGGTTAAGAAAAAAACGACTAAAAAGAAACGCTAAGCAAGCCTTTATGGTGCCCATTCAACCACCTGGATAAACAATCCAGGTGGTTTCCTGCTTGTAACAACATTAACCTGCAAGACCCTGGTTTTTAGTCCGACCAATGGATCTCAGCCCAATTATGTACTACTGAGTATATGTCACTTATCATGGCATTTATTTGGCTTTAACCTTGTATTAATTCAGGAGATGTTATTGTGAGTCGTTTAGAAAACGGACGAGGACAATTCCCAAACGTGCGCATGCGCAGAATGCGGCACGATGATTTTTCACGACGACTTATGCGCGAATCCCACCTCACAGTAGATGACCTTATTTATCCAATGTTTATACTCGACGGCACATCTCAACGTGAAGCGGTACCCTCAATGCCTGGCGTCGAACGCGTATCAATTGATGAGTTGGTTAACGAAGCTAAACAGTTAGCTGATCTGGGCGTACCCGCTATCGCATTGTTTCCGGTTACACCTGGAAAAGTGAAAACAGAAGATGCGCGCGAAGCGTTTAATCCTGACGGGCTGGCACAACGAGCCGTGCGCGCTATAAAAAAAGAAGTCGCACAACTTGGCGTCATTACGGACGTGGCGTTAGACCCCTTTACTACGCACGGGCAAGATGGCCTGATCGATGAATCAGGCTATGTAATGAATGAAGAAACAGTTGATGTGCTGGTCAAGCAAGCGCTATCTCATGCCGAAGCAGGTGCAGATATTGTTGCGCCCTCGGATATGATGGACGGACGCATTGGTGCCGTGCGACAAGCACTCGAATCGGCTGGGCATATACATACTCGCATCCTCGCCTATTCTGCTAAGTATGCCTCCAGTTTTTATGGCCCGTTTCGCGACGCTGTAGGCTCTTCGGCCAATTTGGGCACGGGGAATAAATTTACCTACCAACAAGATCCGGCAAATTCGAATGAGGCGCTGTGGGAGGTGAGTCTCGACCTAAAAGAAGGCGCAGACATGGTGATGATTAAACCGGGCATGCCGTATCTGGATATTGTCAGGCGCATTAAAGATGAATTTGGCGCACCGACGTTTGTTTACCAAGTCAGTGGGGAATACGCGATGTTGATAGCGGCCAGCCAAAATGGCTGGCTGTCAGAAAAAGACGTTATTATGGAGTCGCTTATATGCATGAAAAGAGCGGGAGCGGATGGCATTTTGACCTATTTTGCTAAACGAGTTGCTCAATGGCTATCTGAAAAACCGTAACTAAGAGCATGATTTTATTAATTATTTTGCAGTAAATAAATATAAACTAAAAATAATTTAAAAAGCTTGTGTATTTTCATTTCTTATTTATAATTCCGCCAACAAAAGAGACAAAGAGAATGATTTAGTAAATGGTTACTAAAAATTATATTGGTAGTTTGTTTGGCATTTCCCCAGTCCGACCGCTGCAGAAACACATGGCCAGCGTGCAAGAATGTATTTTAGTCCTTCCTGGTTTTTTTCAGGCCGTAATGAAAGAAGATTGGAAAGAGGCAAAAGACCTTCAAAAAAAGATTCGCAAACTGGAGCAAGAAGCAGACAAGCTAAAAAAAGATTTAAGATCTCACCTGCCAAAAAGTTTATTTCTACCTGTATCTCGCCGGGACTTACTTGAAACCCTTACCATGCAAGACAAAATAGCAAATAAAGCCAAGGATATTGCGGGGCTCATTTATGGGCGCAAAATGGTTTTTCCGGACGACATAGGCTCTAAATTCGAGGAATTTGTCGCACGCTGTATCGATGCATCGACACAAGC
>CAZWBV010000045.1:0-12959 GCA_964632225.1 uncultured Gammaproteobacteria bacterium
TGCAAACAGGTGGCCGCACTGAGTCAATATTAATGTCACTGCCCCCGCTGGTGAAATGGCGCTATAACTGGGCACCAGAACCCGATTCAGCGGAAGCTAAACTTTACGATGTCTTTTTAAAACCACGTGATTGGGCAAACGAATAAATTTCGTATTATCGGTGGCCAATGGCGTGGACGAAAACTTTGCTTTGATAATGAGCCGGGCTTGCGGCCGACGCCCAACCGGGTAAGAGAAACACTCTTTAACTGGTTACAGCCTATTATTCCCGGATCCCGCTGCCTGGATTTATTTTCCGGTAGCGGGGCACTGGCATTTGAGGCGCTATCACGCAACGCATGCAGTGTGACTATGATCGATGAAAATCAAAACGTTATTGCCACGCTTAATAAGAATATCGCGCTACTAAATATTAAAAATGCATGTTTGATACAAGCCGATGCCGCTCATATTTGTGCGACAAAAAACATGCAACAACACACCTTTGATATTGTGTTTCTTGACCCACCTTACTATAAAGATTTAATTTCACCGTGTTGTTACGGACTGGAAAATAATCACTATCTCGCGCCAGTTTCCTATATTTATATAGAAGCTGAATATCGGGTTACAGATACAATGCTACCCAGCGCCTATACGGTGTTACGCAGCAAAAAGGCCGGTAACGTCAATTATCATTTAATCAAACGAGAGAAATGAAATGAGCACAACTGCAATTTACCCTGGCACATTTGACCCGATTACCAATGGCCACAGCGATTTAGTCCAGCGCGCCGCCAAATTATTTGATCACGTCATTGTCGCCATTGCCGCAAGCACGCATAAGTCCCCGTTTTTCTCTCTGGATGATCGCATTTCTTTGGCTAAATCGGCATTATCGGGTCTTAAAAATGTTGAGGTATGTGGATTTGATATTTTGCTGGTGAATTTTGTCCGCGAGCGAAACGCACAAGTTGTTTTGCGAGGCCTCAGAGCGGTGTCTGATTTTGAATATGAATTCCAACTGGCGAATATGAACCGTAAACTGGCGCCCGAAATTGAAACTCTGTTTCTAACGCCCGCAGAAAAATTTTCATATATTTCATCAAGTTTGGTTCGCGAAATTGCCAATTTAGGCGGCGATGTCTCTGATTTTGTCCATGAAAATGTTGGGGCTGCGCTGAAAAACAGAATAAGTTAAAATGGGCTATTTAGTTACGTACTAGGCACCTGAGGTGCCTGCTTTTAGTTAGGCTTTATTGTGTAAACTTTTTATTTATTAAATTGATTAGAGAGGAGTAGAAGTTACTCTATCCAAGTGTAACTTTTTCAGGTGAGAACATGGCTTTAATGATTACAGACGAATGCATCAATTGTGATGTATGTGAACCAGAGTGCCCAAATGCGGCAATATCACAAGGTGAAGAAATATATGTGATTGACTTCAATTTATGTACTGAATGTGTCGGTCACTACGAAACATCTCAATGCGTTGAAGTCTGTCCTGTTGATTGCATTCCATTAGCCCCTGATCACAAAGAAACAAAAGAAGAATTATTGGAAAAATACAACAAACTAATGAATGAACCCGCATAACCCTATGATCGAATGGGCTGAAAAAAATGACTGCCAGTATTTATTCAACACTGTTTTTAAGATTCTTTTCCTGCCTCTTTTCATGTAGGGGCCTGCTGCTTGTATTGCTGGTGTTTTGTTTTCAAAATAGCTATGCGGACAAGCCATCTGCGGCGGCAATTGCAAGCGCACATCCGCTGGCAACAGAAGCCGGTTTAAGAATATTGGACGAAGGCGGCAATGCCTTTGATGCTGCGGTTGCGATCACTGCCACACTGGCGGTTGTAGAACCCATGAGTTCCGGTCTGGGCGGCGGCGGCTTCTGGCTATTACATCGCGCTAAAGATAAGTTCGAAACGATGTTGGATGGCCGTGAAACAGCACCTCTGGCAGCAACGCGAGACATGTATCTCGACAAGAAAGGTAACGTCATTAAGGGGTTATCAATTACCGGGCCGCTCTCCGCAGGTATTCCAGGTATCCCTGCCGCAATGGTGCATTTATCGAAAAAATATGGACAACTGCCTCTCGCCAACGTACTTGAACCCGCGATTGGACACGCAAAAAATGGATTTGCAGTGGATGATTATTTCCAGCGTATGGCGAAATTCAGATTAAAGGATTTAAAAAAATCGCCTTCTGCTGAAAAGATATTTCTCGACAAAGGCAACGTACCTGCCATCGGCCATATCATCAAGCAAGCTGATTTAGCGAATACGCTACAAGCCATTGCCAAACACGGACACAACGGATTTTACAGTGGCAACGTCGCGAAAAAACTGGTAAGTGGCACCCGAGCGGCGGGGGGCATCTGGCGCTTACAAGATTTTAAAGATTATAAAGTGATAGAACGTAAACCGATTAAGGGCGAATACCACGGCATGCGTATTACTTCCGCACCCCCCCCCTCTTCGGGAGGCATTGCTTTACTTGAAATTTTTAACACACTCAGTGAGTTTGATCTACTCAGAACCTCAAAGGTAACACAGACACATTTAATCGTTGAATCAATGCGGCGCGCTTATCGCGACCGCGCACAGTATCTTGGTGATCCGGATTTCTTTGATGTGCCAGTCGAACGTTTAACGGGTAAAAAATACGCTGCCAAACTCGCTGCATCGATTAACGACAAAAAAGCAACAGCCAGTCGCACTTTGCCTGGCGTTTCATCGCCTGAAGGCGGAAAAGATACCACCCATTTCTCTATCATTGACGCCCATGGGAACCGCGTTGCATCAACCCTCACTATCAATTATCCCTTTGGATCAGGTTTCGTTCCGCCGGGCACGGGTGTTTTGCTTAATGATGAAATGGACGACTTCTCTGCTAAACCCGGTACACCCAACGTGTATGGCCTGGTGGGAGGCAAAGCCAACGCCATCGCGCCCGGCAAAAGACCCTTGTCAAGCATGGCCCCGACATTTTTGGAAAATAAGCGCGGTGTTGCCGTATTAGGCACGCCAGGTGGCAGCCGAATTATCACGATGGTTTTACTCGCCAGTTTAAATTATTTCGCCGGCGGCACAGCCCAGAGCATGGTTGCGTTATCGCGCTACCATCATCAATATTTACCGGATGTGATCCAGTACGAAAAAAACAGCTTCTCTGAAGAACAACAAAAAGAACTTCAGACCATGGGGCACACGCTAAAGCAAATCGATGGTATTTACGGAAATATGCATGTCGTTATCTGGGACAAAAAAGAAAACAAATTTTCTGCGGCCAGTGATCCACGTGTGAATGGAAAAGCCGTGGCGCGTTAAAACGTTGGTTAAAGCATTGATTGATAAGCTATAACTAATTCAACCAAAACTTATGCTATACTTGCCCGCCTCAATATTCTATTAATCTAACCGCACTTACGCACTAGTATTACGCACTTATTACGTATAATGCGCACTTAACTAAACTAACATAAGCTATAACGTAAGCAATGACTAATCAATTTGACGATACCCGTTACTTATTAAAATTTATCCTCGCATCCGCATTCTGTTTTTTTATCGGCACCGTACATGGCGTCCTTCAGGTCATAGGCCCGATTCGTGCCTGGCTTGATTCTATCGGCAGCCCGTATGGCGGACCCGGTCATATGATCGACCCACTCGCCCATGCCCACATCAATGTAATTGGTGGCGTTGTTATTTTTATTATGGGCGCATCCTATTACCTGATTCCCAAGATGGCGGGGATACGTATTTATTCAAAAAAGTTGGTAACCCATACATTCTGGTGGACATTGTTGGGCATTTTTGGATTTTATTCCACCTTGATGGTCTTCGGGATATGGGAAGGAATGGCCTTGTTGGCCAACCCTGGCAACGATGACGCGGTTCAAGCAATCCATCGTTACTACAGCCCCATTATTGCGATCGTATCCACCGGCATGGGCGTTGGCTTTTGGATATATTTTATTAATATTTTCGTGACCATTAGACAATCCAAACCTTCCGAATAACCCTAACCCTGATGGCACCCCTATATGGTAAGAAAGTGTAACTGCCCGGAACATTTTCCAAATTGGGACGATACGGATGTTGACCTGGCCGGGCACTGCATTCTTAAACGGGGCATCCCCATGTTTATCAATATGCCGTTAGCATTTGAAGCCTATTTACAACGTCAACAACGTGAGGTTGAAAACCTGGAACTCCCGGAACGTTGGCCAAGATTTATTCTGACCCGCACTGGCTTTTTTCGCGGACAGATTATTCGCCTGTTAGAACATACCCAGTCACCTTCGCGTCACCTGGGTTATTTATCCACACCTTTTAATACCAGGGCAAAGTTACACAACGGTGATGTCGGCACCTTAAAAAAAAGCGTCAGAGCCTTACAACACAGTATTTTTGATGAAGGCAAGATACCCCAAGAACTTTATTTAAGCTACCTCACCTGCCCCAAATGCGCCGCGCATGAAAACATGAAAATCTTACTGCTAAGACGTTGGGTACAAAGCGATCGCTTGAACAAACTAGTCAACAAACGCAGGAAAAAATAAGTCTGCCTACTATTAAAAAAACCAACTTTAGTAACAAAACAAAAGTAACAAAACAAAAGTAACAAAACAAAAGTAACAAAACAAATTATTTTAGAAACCTTATTGTAGAAGTCCAGTCTTCATGCCACCGGAAACATACCAATTCCCACTCACCTTTCGGATAAGTAACGTCTCTTTAATTGATATTGTAGGTTGCTGATCAGAAAATTTATACACCACAGTATGTATTACACGTGCGGAATTCATTTTAACATCAGGCCGGGTACGCGGGTATACCAGACTAATGCTTTCGTGTGCAGAAAACAGTTGTTGCATCTCCCCCACAATGTCGTTGATTGATATTCCATGTTCATTGTAATCAGGCAGGAAGACGCCTTGGTATGACTGAATATCCTTTTGTGCAACCGCCTGCTTCCTTTTCTCCAACATTTCATAAATCAGTGCTATGTCCACACTGCGGTCTTTGCGGGTATCACAACCCGACAAAACCAATACGGATAGCAGATAAAAAAACAGCGCTTTCTTTAAAAAAAAAGTAGAAAATAAAGAAATAACAGACGCTTTAAAAAAATCAGTTGCCATATTTTTATTGTTTATCCAAAAAAAGACTCAACGCATTTTCCTTCTGGTTGTAACCAGTCTGGTTTCTAACTCTTTATCGATAGAAAAACTGCAATCAGACAAACGTTCCGTGGGCATCAATGACATTTTACTAACGTGTTTTCCTGCAATAGACAAGGGCACGATAATGCCATAATCCCATTCTCGCAAATAGCCAACTTTTTTACGGTTAACTTCAACGCTATCTGAATCCTGTTTCTTTAAATGATTGTATAAAGAACGGTTAAAACGCAATGGTATATCCGGTTCCGCACCTGGGTGACGAGAAAGCAAAATTACCGGTTTTATTGGCTCGTCAGCACACTTCATCGCCTCTACATTCCAATAACGCTCAACGGTATCATACCGTACCCAATCAAGACGAAAAAACACCACAACCATGTACATGAACGAACCCAGGGCAAGCGTCGCGATCACGCTGATAATCCATGTCATTCGACGGGAATCAATTTCCTTCATGTGCTTCTCTGACTATCATTTCTCTGTCACTATACACGGACACTACCAGCCTATAAATGAGAAAATCATAAGAACGCGACTATACAATGGGATAAAACAATGGGATAAACTAAATAAGTACATCGTTCGCGGATTATGCTATCTTTTCCACCTAAACAGTAAGGTAACAGACGATTAAAAGCCATTGTCCGGCCTCGAATATCAACATCCCCCTCAATAGATAGAAAAGGCTCAATAACGAAAACCCAGTGACAAAATATTAACTAATGCAATAACAAATGCAGTAACTAAAAGGCAAAATTTATGACTAAAAATATAGCACCCGCAACGCGCTTTCCGGCACTTCTTTTGAGTTTGATGCTCATTGTCAGTCTCTCAGCCTGTACTCAAGAAGCGAAATTAGACGAAGTAAGCAAGCTGTCAGCAGAGTTATTTACCGCAATTCAAAACAAAGATTACGACAAGGCACTCACCTTTTACTCTAAAGAATTTTTTTCCTTGACGTCACCAAACGCCTGGATAGACCGCCTAAAGGATATCAATAGCAAGCTGGGCGATTTACAGACCATAAAGTTAAAAAGCGAAACCGCCTCAACAATTTTCAGTGGAAGACGTTTTATCTTCATATACACTAACCGTTATAAAAACGGGCCTGCAAAAGAAACCGTGGTGTTTTTTCAAAACATAGAAAAACAGGAAATAAAAATTCACTCACACAAAATTGAATCCAGTCTGTTACCGGGCAGTCGTCGTTAAATTCGAATTATTCAAACCGCATACGCAATATTTTACCACCGGTTTTTTCAGAAAGCGCCGTGTACTCACGAATCGTATTGGGATCAGAATTGCCCAACGCAAGCGAGAACACTGGGCTGGGTATTTCAGAAAAACGAATAATATCGTCGGAAGGTTCATCACCGATCAAGATATAGGCGCCCGGTGCTGGTGCGTTCTCCAGCGCCTTGGTAAATGCCCTGCCGATAGTTTCATTGTTACCAATGAAGGGCGCGCCCTGCATTAACTGATCGAACATATACCCCATGGTACCGGTATAGGTGTCTGCCTCACCGTCAGAAAACCAGGTGGTTGCGGAAAGTTTTTTTCCAGAGCGCATCACGATAACCCGTAATACCGGTATTAAAAACGGCGCCGCGCCGTGCATGGAACCGGTCGCATCAACAATCAGATGAATATCAGACCCCGGAATAGCTTTTAAGCCTTCGACAAATAACTCAAAATCCTTCTTGCCCACACCCGCTGTATCCAATACCTTGCTAAGCTGTACTTCGGTCGCTGTCCCTAATAATTCACCAATCTCTGCAGTGAGTTGTTCTTTTTCGCCTTGCGCCTGTTTCAAGCGCGCCTCTGCCGACGCCAGCGATTTTTTTAATTTTGGCACTTGGTATTGCTCCGCCACACGCGAAGTAATGAGGATGGTCACCAGTAGAAAAATAAACGTCGCCAACATGAGAAATGCCACGTCAGCAAAACTCTCATAAATATTGTTATAACCCGAGCGCCGATTTTTACGCATGCTAATCCATTTTGCACTACTAATGTGTTATCATGGTTTGATATTAAACAGTATCTTCAAACGCGCCCACCAGGATCGGTTCACTGCCTGTATCAGCCTGACTTCGTCGCGCAGTATTTCGCAATAAGCCCGGTGCCGTTGAATAACCTGTTCAAGCGACGGCGATTTTTTGCCGTCGCCACTTTCTTCGGTGTCCTTGATCAAGGTCACCAGATCATCCTTGAATTCCGTCATCGCGGTTCGCGAGGCATCAAAGGCTGTTTCGATATTATTAATGTTGTCCTGCAACACCTGCATTTCCTGGTTAAGAAAGCGAATATCGCGGCTCAGCGACGGCTTATAATCAGCGGAACAATACACCATACAAATACTCATTAGCTGGTCATAAAGCGCACTTACACCGTTCTCATTTATTTGCGAAAACACGCGCAATACCACACCACCCAAGACGGCGCCCAATAACGTTGTGTAAAACGCCGTACCCATTCCCCCCATGGCTTTTTGTAAGCCCGCCAACAACATTTCCTGGTCGTGTCCCAGTGCTTCCAGAGAATTGGTTAAGCCCGTTAATGTCAACGTCAGACCCATCACCGTACCGATCAAACCCAATGTGATGAGCAGATTGCCAACCAGTTCGACGCTATGGCTAATACGCTGTAATACCGATAGCTCGATATTAGCAAGCAACTCAACATCCGGTTGCCCATCGGCATCCAGTGTCGCCTGCAGCGACTGGAAAAAACGAAATACCGCCCGGTGTTGATATCCAGATGACTTGATGACCTCTTGCAAACCGCCCTTTTCGGCTTGCCGACCCAATACCTTTATACGCACACCCTCAGCGGTAATAAACAGCGTGACAATACCACTGGCGATAAAACCGAGTAAAAACAGTCCCATGATAATCCAGGTGATCCTGCTCGGATCCTGCTCAATGAACAACCAAACTTTAGCATCCACATACAGGGTTAAATAAATAACAATGGTAATAAACGCCCAGATGGACCACATGATAATCGAGCGATGTGGGTAGAATCGCGTTGTGCGAATACGTTTATTCATATTATGTTTGTTCGCTGCAACGCCATACTAAAAAGCAGCGTTTCCTCCCTGCCGTTATTAAATA
Organism: uncultured Gammaproteobacteria bacterium; assembly: GCA_964632225.1. Lineage (GTDB taxonomy): Bacteria > Pseudomonadota > Gammaproteobacteria > SG8-11 > SG8-11 > JAADIM01. Next base: position 8,296 of record CAZWBV010000045.1, read on the forward strand.
GTATAATCGTGCTGCTGACTAGTACCCAGTATTGTTCATACTACGGGCAGTATCAGGATAAATAATCGGGTTTTAGAGCGAATTGGAAGAAGAGATGTGAAAAATGAGATAACAAACGAACATCAAAAACCAAACACAAAGCGAATCACGGCGTGTTCCAATCCAAAGAACTGGAACACCTGTTGTTCAGCCTCTGTTAAAGAAACTATTTAACGTTAAAGTGCGAGTACCACCAAATAGATAACAACACAAATGGCTGCGATCCCTATAACAAGAAATTTATCATCATCGCATGCAAGTCTTTGATTCGGCATAAGTGGATTCTCCTCGTTGTTTGCAGTTAATTGGATAATTCCCAACCAAAACACTCAATTAACCCTTTTAGAACAGGGTTAATTAATGTTAATTTTAACAAACCGGAATTGCAAGCTAATAATCCATAAGTTTTTCAATGATTTAGCTTGCAACATCCCTAAAACCAAAGACTTAGCAAGGAAACAGCCCGGAAACAGAGAGCCCCTCCGAGATTTTTGACTAACCCGGCACCCACTGTAGCGGCTAAAGCTGACCATACTTTAATCATATTATCCCTATGGACAAAACATCAATGAACGTAATTCTATACCCGTAGCGTTTGGGATTTAGGTGTAAATGTGCGTCCTATTTATTTCATAGCAAGGCTACCGCGTCCTGCTATCGCCCCTTACCTACTTCCCTGTAGGCAAGGCAAAATGACGAGTAATGGTCATTCTATTGCGAGCTTCTATTGCAAGGCGTCAACGCCGCTATGGAATAAAGAGGGCGTGCAGTTACACCTAAATCTCAATCGCTACGGGTATATACAGCCTGTTGCTTATGTGGCATAGCGCTTCTTCGAACCATGCGCCAATCGATACAACGCAGGCAAAACCACCAGGGTCAACAACGTCGATGAAACAATCCCACCGATAACCACCGTGGCAAGTGGTCGTTGCACTTCCGAACCAATACCGGTGTTCAACGCCATCGGCACAAAACCCAGCGCAGCGACTAATGCGGTCATTAGAACAGGGCGCAAGCGTGTTAAGGATCCTTCAATGATAGCCTCATGAAGCACTTGACCATGGATGCGCAAGTCCCGGATAAACGAGATCATGACCAAACCATTCAATACCGCAATACCCGAAAGCGCGATAAACCCCACCGCAGCTGAAATAGAAAATGGAATATCCCGTAATAGCAACGCCATAATCCCGCCCGTCAGTGCGAAAGGGACACCTGAAAAAATAATGGCAGCATCTTTAATCGAGCCAAGTGCCATAGTGAGTAACGCAATCACTAATATCAATGTTATTGGCACCACAATAGAAAGACGTTGCGTCGCCGACTGAAGCTTTTGGTACGTGCCGCCGTATTCAAGCCAATAACCCGCTGGCACATTAACATTTTGTTTTACTGCCTGCTGAATATCCTGCACAAACGAGCCTAGATCCCGACCTCGAACGTTGGCAGTGACAACCACACGACGTTTACCGTTTTCTCTGTATATCTGGTTATAGCCAGTGACTAATTTGAGATTAGCCACTTCTTTCAAGGGCACATAATTGCCATCTGACAGCATGATGGGCAAATTGGATAAGCTATCGACATCCGCACGTAAATGCTCGGCCAATCGAACAACGATATCGGAACGACGATCACCCTCATACAGTTGGTTGGCGACAGTGCCACCCAGTGCGGTCGCCAGTGGATCTTGTAATTGCATAATACCCAAACCATAACGCGCCATGGCGGCACGTTTAGGGTCAATCGTCATCACGGGCAAACCCGTGCTTTGCTCTACCGCCACGTCGGCGGCACCGGAAATACGACCAATCACCTTTTCTATTTCACCACCCAGTGCGATAAGCTGGTCAAAATCGTCGCCAAACACCTTGACCGCAACCTCGGCACGTACCCCGGAAATCAGTTCATTAAAACGCATTTGGATGGGCTGCAAAAATTCATAACGATTACCAGGAATCGGCGTCACCAGGGCCTCTAACTCAGCAATAAATTGAGTTTTTGCTTTGTTGGGGTTTGGCCATTCATCACGCGGTTTAAGAATAATAAAATTGTCTGCCACACTGGGCGGTACCGCATCGGTTGCAACTTCGGCGGTACCGATTTTGGCAAAGACCCGTTCGACTTCCGGTAATTTTTTTACTTCTGATTCCAGTATTTTTTGTAGATGTATGGCCTCACTGAGGGACGTGCCGGGTATACGTAACGCATGCATGGCGATATCACCTTCATCAAGATTTGGAACAAACTCTGAACCGAGTTTGGGAATCAGGAAGCCGGAATAAACAACCAAGGTAATCGCAAACACAACGACAGCCCATCTAAATTTCAGGGAAAACGACAAAACGGGTTTGTAGAGTGAGCGGGTTACTCGAACGGCCCTGTTTTTTTTCTCTTTTATGGGCTTCTTAAAGAACAGTGCGACACCAGCAGGAATAAAAGTAATGGATAAAATCATCGCGCTGACCAGGGCAATAATGACCGTGGTTGCCATGGGGTGGAACATTTTTCCTTCCACACCACTGAGCGCAAAGATAGGAATATAAACAGCCGTAATAATAAATACACCAAACAGTGCAGGGCGAATCACCTCCTGGGTGGCCTCGAAAACGATAGCCAAACGCTCATTGAGCGACAGTCCCTCTTTGTGATCATCTTTATGGCCATCTTTAGAATAAGCATCGCCTAAACGACGCATGCAGTTTTCAACTATGATCACCGCACCATCGATGATCAAACCAAAATCCAACGCACCCAAACTCATGAGATTGGCGCTGGTTTTTGTCTGCACCATACCAGTGATGGTCATTAACATGGCAATCGGTATAACGGCAGCGGTTAAAATCGCAGCGCGAATATTACCCAAAAACAGAAAAAGAACGACGACAACCAGCAGCGCACCTTCCGCTAGATTTTCCTGAACTGTCCGCAGTGTTTTATTCACCAAACTGGTTCGGTTGTAAACGGCAGTGACGGTGATGCCGTTAGGTAAGCTGCTTTTAATCTCTTCCAACTTGATCGCAACATCGCTGGCAACAGTACGGCTGTTTTCGCCAATTAACATAAAGACCGTACTCATCACAACTTCGCGGCCATTCTGGGTAGCAGCTCCGGAACGTAACTCCTTGCCGAGACTAACGCTGGCCACATCGTTAATGCGAATGGGAATACCTTGATGCTGGCGGATAACAATATTGCCCAGGTCGGCCAACGTGTTAACCTGGCCGGGTACACGCATCAACCACTGCGCACCGTTGTGCTCAATAAATCCAATACCGCGATTATCGTTATTTTGCTGTATTGCTGTCACAACATCTGTGTAGCTCATTTGGTAAGCCAGCAACTTAGCTGGATTGGGCGCCACTAAAATTTCTTTCTTGAAACCACCAATAGGATTGATCTCCGCCACACCGGGAACTCGCATTAACTGGGGACGAATAATCCAATCGTGGGCTGAACGTAAATCCATTGGTGTAATCAAGCTGCCATCGCTATTTTTAGCGCCCGGTTCTGCATCGACAGTAAACATAAAAATTTCACCCAGTCCCGTGGCAATCGGGCCGAGGGTCGGTTCTAACGACTGTGGTAGATTGGCTTTGGCAGCATTTAGACGTTCGCTAACTAATTGCCTGGCAAAATAGATATTGGTACCTTCTTCAAACACCACCGTCACTTGAGATAAACCATAACGAGACAGTGAACGGGTATACGATAATTTCGGTATGCCCGCCATCGCAGTCTCTACAGGGAAGCTCACTCGCTGCTCTGCTTCCAATGGTGTGTAACCGGGGGCTGCAGTATTAATGACAACCTGAACATTGGTAATGTCCGGTACGGCATCGATCGGCAATTGGGTAAATTTCCACACGCCCAACGCCATAACGAGAAGAACAAGCCCCAACACCAACTCGCGACGGGCAAGTGAAAATTTAATAATTGCTTCAAGCATGATGAGAACAGTCGCCTTTAATGATCGTGAGATGCGCCGGATTTTTCAATGTCAGCTTTGATGACATAGCTGTTTTCACTGACGTAGCGGGTACCCGGCTCCAGGCCACCCAGCACCTCGGCCCAGTCACCCGCTTGCAGGCCAAGATCCAGCATACGCACTTCGTACTCTTCACCGATTTGCGCATAAACCACCGTAAAATCCCTAAATGCTTGTAACCCAGTTCGTTTTACAGCTAACGCAGCAGCGTGTTCACCGACTGTTATTTTCCCACTAATATGACGCCCAGGACGTAACAGGCCCTTTTCATTATCAAGCACCACGCGAACCTTTACTGATTGATTGGTTTGCGCGGTAACATTAATTTGAGAGACTTTGCCGCTAACCGTTTCGCCGCTCGTTGTATCGATGATGGTAACAAGTGCGTCAATTTGTACTTGCGCCAGATCTGCGGGGAAAACCGACAGTTCCGCCCAAACTGACGTGGGATCAATAATAGTGAACAGTTGACGCCCGTCCGTTTGTTCACCTGCGTTAGCATCACGTTGGCTTATCACGCCATCGATAGGCGCGGTAATTGTAAATAGCCGCAAACTTTCGTTGCTTTCAACCGTGGCCAATTTCTGGCCTTTGCGAACCTGATCACCCTGTGAAGGTAAGACTGACTTGATCA
>CAZWBV010000046.1:0-9981 GCA_964632225.1 uncultured Gammaproteobacteria bacterium
TTTTGGTCAGGCACCCAAGTTTCCCCATCCGACAAATTTAGAACGATTGTTGCGACACTGGGCAGCGAAAGAGGTTGATGGGGCGCAGGATGAAGAGGCGTTTAATATAGTATCAAAAACGTTGCATGCCATGGCGTCTGGCGGTATTTACGATCAGTTGGGCGGTGGTTTTTGCCGTTATTCAGTAGACGAGCGTTGGGAGATACCGCATTTTGAAAAAATGCTGTACGACAACGGACCATTATTGAGTTTATATGCGCAGACGTATAAGGCGTCAGGCACGGCGGTGTTTAGACGCATTGCCAAACAAACCGGTGAATGGGTGATGCGCGAAATGCAATCACCAGAAGGTGGGTTTTATTCTACGTTGGATGCGGATTCTGAAGGGGTGGAAGGAAAATTTTTCGCCTGGTCAAGGCAGGAAGTAAAAGATATTTTAACAGATGAAATCGAATTTAGTGTGGTGGAAAAATATTTTGGTCTTGATGTCATCGCAAATTTTGAAGGAAAGTGGCATTTTAATGTAAAGAAAAATACTGGTGACATTGCCCATATTGTAGGAATAGAGGAACCAGAGGTTGATGAAATATTGTTTGCAGCGAAAGTAAAACTCTTTAATGTACGCGAGAAACGTATTAAGCCAGGGCGTGATGAAAAAATATTGACATCGTGGAATGGCCTGATGATAAAGGGATTGGCTGAAGCAGGCCGTTTGTTAGATGAAGAAAAATTTATTGATTCAGCGCAGCGCGCGGTGGATTTTATAAAAGCGAAATTGTGGGTAGATGGCCGTTTGTTAGCGACCTATAAAGACGGTAAGGCACATTTAAACGCTTATCTGGACGATTATGTTTTTCTTGTCGATGGCATTATTGAATTATTGCAAGCGCGCTGGCGTAGAGATGATCTGGATTTTGCAATTAAATTACTGGATGTTGTCTTGGTGCAATTCGAAGACAAGGAAAAAGGCGGGTTTTTTTTCACCGCAGACGATCACGAAAAGCTTATTATGCGGCCCAAACCTTTTTCTGATGATGCGCTGCCATCGGGGAATGGTGTTGCCGCATCGATACTGCTGCGACTTGGTCATTTGGTGGGTGAGCATCGCTACTTAGAGGGCGCAGAACGGGCGTTAAAAGCAGCCTGGTACGATATTTCGCAAATGCCGTATATTCATAATGCGCTATTGCTCGCGCTGGAACAGTTTCTATTTCCGCAACAAACCATTGTATTACGCGGTGACAACGCATCATTAGATGACTGGGTTCAGCAGTATAACGATAATTATTTTCTCAGGCGGTTTTTGATTGCGATACCCGATGATGAAACAGATTTACCGGGTGCGTTAGCGGGTAACAAACCACAACAGCAAGCCGTTGCATATGCCTGCGAGGGATTTGAATGTAAATTACCAATAACAACAAAAAAATATTTTTTATTATTGTTACACAATGATATCGTCGAGTGATGTTACAGAATGATTTGCCGGATAAGTGATTAAGTGATTAAGTGATTAAGTGATTAAGTGATTAAGTGATTAAGTGATTAAGTGATTTAGGCTTAAATATCTCTACCAAAAACGTCGCGGAACATTGCGCCGAATTCATCTGATGCGAACGAATGGTTTTGTGTGCCACTGACTTCCACTTTTATTGAACCCATTAGTGATGCGATTCGCCCAGTTGTTTCCCAGTCCATGTCATTTGATAAGCCATATAATAGGCCGGCGCGATAAGCATCACCGCAACCCGTTGGATCACTAATCGTTTTAGTAACCGCAGGGGGAATATCGTATCGTTGATTTGATGTATAAATGTGTGAACCTTTGCTGCCCAGCGTAACAATCAGGGCAGATACACGCTCGGCGATTTCATGCGGAGTTAGGCCGGTGCGTTCGCGCATCAATTCAGCTTCATAATCATTCAGCGTGATCCAGGTGGCTTGTTCGATAAAAGTAAGCAAGTCTTTTTCATCAAACATCGGCATGCCTTGACCGGGGTCAAATATAAACGGAATATTTTTTTCGGCAAATTGTTCAGCATGCTGAATCATGCCATCACGTCCATCCGGTGAGACGATGCCCAGGGTGATATCCGAGGCGTCAGATACTCTGTTTTCGTGAGACATGCTCATTGCGCCTGGATGAAAGGCGGTAATCTGGTTGTCTTCTATGTCAGTCGTGATAAATGCCTGGCCGGTATAGGTGCCTTCAATTTGTTTTATATGAGTCGTGTTAATACCGCATTTTGCTAACCATTCTGAATAGGGGCCGAAGTCAGTCCCAACGGTGGCCATCGGGACCGGGTCTTCGCCAAGCATGTTTAAATTATAGGCGATGTTGCCTGCGCAACCTCCAAATTCACGTCGTAGCGTGGGTACTAAAAATGACACGTTCAGCATATGTACTTTATCAGGCAAAATGTGATTTTTAAATTTATCATGGAATACCATGATTGTATCGTAAGCGTACGAACCACAAATTAGGGCGGACATAGAGAAGTTCCTTATATTAGAGATTATTAGTATTAGAAATTATTAGTAAAGGATTGATAGTACTAGTTTGTGAGTAGCAGTGTCCAGACTATAACCACATTAAGCAATGAAAGAAAGACAGCAGCAGACGCGATGTTTTTGGCTCTGCCTGAAATATCACGTTTTTCTTTGTTGATCCGGTCTAGCGTATTTTCTATTACCGAATTCACTAATTCTACTATCAAAACCAGCGCAAGGGCGGCCATAAGAACGGCTTTTTCGAAGTCGTTTTCGCCGAGCCAGAGCGCTACCGGCGTTAAAATAACGGCAAATAATAATTTCTGTTTAAACGCAGTCTCGTTACCCAGCGCTAGTCGCAGTCTTGTTAGGGAATACCCGGCAGCTTTGAACACGCGAGCAAAACCTTTTGCGCTTTTGTTCGTCATGGCTCCACATCTACCTCAGTTTTCCCTAAATCATGATTTTATACCCGCGTTGGGGTTGAAAACCAGATCTAATTCTCTTGCCGCTCTGACGTCATCGAGCCGTTTGACGGGTAGATTATGCGGCGCATTTTTTACTATTTGTGGATTATTTTGTGCTTCCGTTCTGATAGTGGCCATAGTGTCAATAAATTGGTCAAGAATTTCCTTGCTTTCAGTCTCGGTCGGTTCGATCAGTAAACATTCGGGGACGATGAGTGGAAAATAGGTCGTTGGTGCGTGGAAGCCATAATCCAGTAATCGTTTGGCAAAATCCATCGCATTAACATCCATGTCTTTCGCTTCGTTTTTCAGTGTAACGACAAATTCATGTGTGGCGCGCCGTGTTGGCAGCGCAATATTAAAGCCTTTTTCCTTGAGTTTTACCATGAGGTAATTGGCATTTAACGTCGAAAATTCGGCAACCCGTTTCATACCTTCGCGGCCAAGCAGGCGTGCGTAAATATAAGCTCTTATCAGTACTCCGGCATTTCCCATAAATGTAGAGAGGCGGCCTATGGTTTGCGGGCAGTGTTTTTCCGTTAATAAATGATAGTGCTGTTCGTTACGGGCAACGCGTGGTATCGGCAGGAAAGGAATGAGTCTTTTGCTGACGCCAACCGGGCCAGCACCGGGCCCACCACCACCATGGGGAGTGGAAAACGTTTTGTGCAAATTAATGTGAATGACATCAAAGCCCATGTCGCCTGGTTTTGCTTTACCCAGAATCGCATTTAAATTCGCACCATCGTAATAAAGCAGTCCACCCGCGTCATGAACGATTTTAGACAGTTGCTCGATATTGCGATCAAACACCCCCAGTGTTGATGGATTGGTTAACATGATACCGGCTGTTTGTGGGCCGACGATGTCTTTGAGAATATCGATATCGATATCGCCATCTTCGCGAGTGGCTATCTCGCGCACGTTATAACCACACATCACGGCCGTGGCGGGGTTGGTACCATGTGCCGCATCGGGGACGATAATTTCAGTTCTGGCGTGATCGTTGCGAGACTCATGATATGCACGAATCATCGCGATACCGGTAAATTCACCTTGTGCCCCCGCCATGGGCGCTAACGAAATGCGTTCCATGCCCGTTGCTGCCTCGAGCATTTCCTGCAATTCAAACATGCATGCGAGATAACCCTGGCCCAGGGACACGTCACTTTCCGGGTGGCGTATAAGAAAGCCAGGTAACATCGCAAGCGAATTACAACAGCGTGGGTTATATTTCATTGTGCACGAACCCAATGGGTAAAAATGCGTGTCTATTGAAAAATTTTTCTGTGACAAGCTGGTGTAGTGTCGCACGGCTTGAAGCTCGGAAATCTCAGGCAAGTCCGCACGTTTTTTTCGGCGATACTCATCTGGGATGGCGTCAGTTAGCGCGTCAGTATCAATATATTGCGCTTTGTTAGTGCGTTCCGGTTGTGAGTGTTCAAATATTAGCATATGATTTTATGTCGTGTTTACCTGATAACGAACGAATGACTAGGAGGCTGTTCTCGGACAGCCTCCTAGGTGAGATTTCTAAATGCTAGTTCAGTGATTGCATTGCTGACTCGTAGTCAGGTTCGTCAACAATTTCAGGTACCAATTGTGTGTAAATGACTTTGTCGCTTTCATCAAGCACAACAATTGCGCGTGCCGTAATACCCGCCAAAGGGCCGTCATTAATCAACACGCCATAATCTTTCGCAAAATTTCGAGATCGCATCATCGATAACGGAATAACGTTCGATAATTTTTCATCTTTACAGAACCGTTGTTGTGCGAACGGCAGGTCAGCGGAAATGGTAAGAATGACCGTATCCTGGCGACGGGTTGCAAAATCGTTAAATTTTTTCGTAGAAATTGCGCAAGTCGGTGTGTCAAGACTGGGTACGATATTAAATATTTTTTTCTTTCCAGTATAGGTGGCTAGAGTCACTTCATTCAATTCACCGTCTACTAAGTTTAGATCAGGTGCGGTGCTACCAATCGCGGGTAATTCGCCGTTGGTAGAGCAGGGACTTCCTTTTAACGTGATGCTGGCCATTGAGTGTCTCCTTTGTGAATAGATGATGTTAAGCCAGGATGCTGGCTAAGGTTGATTTATAATCGTTGATATCCGATTGATTACGGGTTTCAGTTGCACAAACAAGTAATGTGTTGCTAAGTTCGGGGTAATCATTTTCCAGTGCATAGCCCGCTGCTATGTTTCTGTCAGCAAGTTTTTTCAGTATCTCGTCTACCGGTGTCTTCATTTGCACCACTGCTTCGTGGAACAACGGCCGGTTGAATAATTTTTTAACACCGTTGATTGACGTTAATGCCTCTATTAATTTGAGTGTGTTGTGGTGGCACATTTTTGCGGTTTTTTCCAGGCCGTCCGCGCCTAGAATGGACATATGAATAGTCGCAGCTGTGACAAGTAAACCTTGATTGGTGCAAATATTCGATGTGGCTTTGGAGCGGCGGATGTGTTGTTCTCGTGCTTGAAGTGTCAACGTATAACCTTGTTTGCCATCGGTGTCGACAGTGCGACCAATTATTCGTCCCGGCATTTGCCTGACCAGTGTTTGTTTGCAACACATGAATCCAAAATAGGGGCCGCCGGATGACAGTGGTGCGCCCAATGGCTGGCCTTCGCCACAAACAATATCGGCACCTTGTTTGCCCCATTCTCCGGGCGGTGAAAGCAGCGCAATCGCGACCGGGTTAACAACGCCAATCACCAACATGCCTTTTTTGTGTGCCCAATCGGTGAGTGTGTTGACTTCTTCAAGTACACCAAAAAAATTGGGTTGCGGGATAATTAACGCAGCGATATCGCCGGGTTCTTCCGGTAAAGAGGTTGGGTTTAGGTGGCCGCCTTGCAGATCGAAGTCCAATTCTTGCAGAACAATGCCTTGGTTTTTTACAATGGTATTAACCACTTTGCGGTAGTTAGGATGTACGGTCCGTGGCACCAGAATGCGTTTTGATTTTGATTTTCGATTCGCGCGTACTGCCATTAATACCGCTTCTGCCAGGCTGGATGCACCGTCATATAAAGAGGCATTTGAAACATCCATTGCCGTGAGCCGTGACATCATTGTCTGATATTCATAAAGCAATTGCAGCGTGCCCTGGCTTGCTTCAGCCTGGTAGGGTGTGTAGGCAGAGTAAAATTCACCTCGAGTTGTAATTTCCCACACCGCTGCGGGTATGTGATGGTCATAAGCACCGGCACCAATAAAGCAGACAGGTGTGCGGTCTTGCGCCGCCCGGTGACGCATAAGGCGTGAAATGTCCATCTCGTTTAAACCAGGTGGAATTTTTTCTAAATCTTCATTTTTTAGTGAAGAGGGTATTTCGTCAAATAAATTGTCAATTGTGCCAACACCGATGTTGGCTAACATGTCTTTTACGTCTTTGTCAGTATGTGGAATGAATGGCATAATAAAATTACATTGTCGCTTTTTAAAAAATTCTTATAAAAGAATCAATTAAAAGAATAGAGTTAAAAAAATAGAGTTAAAAAATGTGGCTAACCCTTTATTGGTATTTGCTTCGTGTTCTTGTTACGCGTGTTCCTGTTACGTTAGTGCTCTTCTGATTCAGCATAATCTTCGTAATCACTTGGACTGAGCAAGCCTTCCAATTCGACAATATCCTCTGCGCGCAGTTTGAAAATCCAGCCATCGTCATAGGGTGATTTATTTACCAACTCGGGTGTGTCAGTGAGTGTTTCATTGGTTTCTATCACTTCGCCATTTATCGGGCAATAGATATCAGAAGCGGCTTTAACCGATTCAATCACTGCACAGTCATCGCCCGCCCTGTAATTGGCTTCCAGTTCAGGAAGTTCAATAAAAACAATATCGCCAAGCAAATCCTGCGCGTGATCGGTAATACCCACTGTTACTGTTTGGTCATCCGCTATCCTTAACCATTCATGAGTTTTGGTGAATTTGAGATCCCCTGGAATGTCGCTCATTATATTTTTCCTCGGATGTTAGATTAAAAAATTATTATAAATAGATTATCCTAAATAAATCAGCTGAAGCTACCGCTCCTGCTCTCGCCCCTCACCTACTTCCCTGTAGGCGAATTGACTGCGGTCGTCTAATGCACTGACCCTAATGTACTTTATCCCTGATTTTAGACTCTCCATGCAGGCGTCGTTATGATCCAACTGACTTATTTAGGATTATTGTAAACAAGATTTGCCATTTCTAACAAAGGGTGGTTTCACTATCTTAGCCGGTACTTGTTTTCCTCTTATTTCAACAGAAATAGTTTCAACAGAAATAGTTTCAACAGAATCAGGCTGACTCACTGCGGGCGAAATTCTTGCCAGCGCAATAGACCGTTCTAACGTGGGCGAATAACTGCCACTGGTCACAATGCCGATTGTTTCGTTATTACTCATTATTTGTTGGTCGTGCCGCAATATTCCCTTGCCCTCTAGAATGAGCGCCACAAATTTTTTATGTTGTTTTGTCTTGCGCTGGGTTTCAAGTATTTCTCGGCCGATAAAATTGCGGTCTGCTGGTTCCCAGCCAATTGTCCAGCCAAGACCTGACTCCAATGGTGTTGTGGATTCCGTCATGTCCTGGCCATAGAGGTTCATTCCTGCTTCGAGGCGCAGTGTATCCCGTGCACCCAGACCAATTGGTTTTACGCCAACCTGGTGTAACTGTTGCCAAAGTGCAGCGACCTGCGCATTGTCAACAATGATCTCGTAGCCGTCTTCTCCAGTATAGCCAGTGCGGGCGACAAAGCAGCCCGATAATTCACGCGCGTTGAAAGCGGCCATCGCCTCGAGTTGCGGTAATGCGTCTTTGTCCGTTTTAGTGAGAATTTGGTGTACTTTTTCGCGTGCGTTGGGGCCTTGTACGGCAATCATTGATAAATCTGTTTTTTCGATCACCTGCACCGCAAATTCTGTTGCGTGTTGGGTAATCCAGGCAAGGTCTTTTTCGCGCGTTGCGGCGTTTACCACCATCCGAAACCAGTCATCGCGCATGAAATAGACGATAAGATCGTCGATAATGCCAGCTTGTTTGTTTAATATGCACGTGTAAAGGGCTTTGCCCGCTGTTTTTAACCGGTCGACATTATTCGCCAACAAATAGCGTAAAAATGCACGTGTGTTGTCGCCGTGAAGATCGACAATTGTCATGTGTGAAACATCGAACATGCCTGCATCGTTGCGAACCTGGTGGTGCTCATTAATTTGCGAGCCATAATTAATGGGCATATCCCATCCACCGAAATCGACCATTTTTGCGTTCATGGCGATATGCTGTTGGTAAAGCGGTGTTTCTTTACTCATATTTATTTCTCAAGTGTTGAAAGTAAGCACAAAAAAAAGCGACAAACACAGGCTACTTTTTAATACGGCAAGTAACCCATTGTTGTCGCCCCTCTGTCCAGGTACCTGAGAGCTTTAGCCCCTTCGGTGGGTTCATCTTTTTTCAGTGAACCACTCTCCAGATTCAACAAGTTGATGTGGTCCTTTTGCCTGAGCGATTCCGAGCGGGTTGCGCCTTCGGCGTCCGGTCTTTTAATGCAAGGTACAAAAAGACGGGATCTCTTCCACATTAACTGAATACTGATGTCGAATCGCGATTATACGGGTGTTTACTGCGGGTAGTCAAAAGGTGGCGCGGCGTGGTGCGGGTGTTGTCATTGGCTGGAAATCAGTTGCTTATGGCGTTTTTCCTGGATTATCCCCTGCAAGGACCAGTTTGCAATGATTTTCTCTGGGTATGTACGTTTTATGTAAACATTTATTCATCGGGGACGCTAAATAAAGTGTTGTCGCACAGACGGCGTGGCTTCAGCCAGGCCTTGCGGCGCATTAGGTCTGGAGCCTGTCAAGTCCAAAGATCGCGGCGAGCCGGGATCTGATGTAAGGAGATAAATAAAATGAACAATAAAATCGTTCACGCGAGTGAATCCCGTCTCTATACAGAAGAGGAGGTCGTTGAATCGCATGAGCCGCAACGCCAGAATGCAGAAAAAATAATAAAAAGTCTCAAAATACCCCCCCTGCCACTGGCGCTCATATCATTAAAACAAGAATTATCCAACGAGCACGCAGAGAATAAAACCATTAACGACATTATTGACAACGAGTTAACAGTCGCAGCGGGTGTGATTAAAACGATTAATTCCCCCTTTTTTGAATTAGAAAACAAAATTGAAAATATCCAACGGGCAGTGACCGTGTTTGGTATGGCAAATGTGGTCAATATCGTCAATTGTTTCGCATTAAAGGAAGCGCTACGGGAATTGGATTATCCCGAAATAGATGGTTATCTGGATATGGCAGATGATATCGCATTGATTGCAGCATGTTTGGCGAAGGACCTGGCGGGCATGGATCCTGATGCGGCCTATATGCTCGGTTTTTTTCATGATGTGGGTATGCCCTTACTATTGCAAAAATTCGACAACTACACCCACGTTTTGCAGTATGCGTGTTCCTCAGTTGGCGAGTCTCAGACTGACGTTGAGGATTATAATTTGAATATAAATCACGCCGTCGTCGGGTATTATGTTTGTAAAACCTGGGGCATACCTGAACAGATCAGCTTGGCGATTTTAAATCATCATAATATTGAAGAAATATTGATGTCAGAATCCGGCAAATATACGTCTGAACTTAAATCATCGGTAGCATTACTGGCTATGGCGGTATACCTGGCGTATGCCTATTACGGCAAAGCAGAACGAACTCATTGGGAAGAAGAATCGTCTTTGGTTCTAAGTTATCTGAATTTAAATGAACCAGAATTCGAATTAATAAAATCCACGATATTTGAACGCCTTGGAGAGTAAAGTCAACACCTTGGCCGCCCTTAGGGTTAATTTCATTTTTCATTACGCATCATTATCCACAGGGCGGGCAGCGTGCCAAGGACCAGCATGAGTGCTGCGGGGGCCGCGAGTTCCAGCATTTCTTCACTGGCTTCTATCCATATTCGCACAGGTAATGTATCGAACCCGGTGGGCCGTAATATTAATGTTGCCGGTAACTCTTTTAGTG
>CAZWBV010000046.1:9991-12924 GCA_964632225.1 uncultured Gammaproteobacteria bacterium
TTACCCCGGTTCGAATCAGGGGTAGTGTGACACGCCATAAATTTTCTAATGGTCCTGCACCGAACACACGGCCTGCCTGCTCAATTGAAGGGGTTAGTTGTTGCAACGATGCTTCTTGTGATTGAACGGCAAGAGGTAAGAAGCGAATTACAAGCGCCATTATTAAAATACTGATGCCACCCGATACAAAAAAATTAGGCATCACGGCGAGCACAAACGTCAAGATACCCAGCGCAATAACCGGGCCTGGGAGCACAAAGCCAACGCTTGATAATTGTATATATAAATTGCTCAAAGTTGATCGTAAACGGGTATGGTACAAGGCAACCGGGAGTGCCATGAATACAGCGACACAACCTGCAATAAAGGCGACTGTGATGGAGTTCCATGTGTAACTCAGGAACTCACTGCCAATAAGATGATTGACCCAGGCCTCCCAACTCCAGGAAAGCATCCACGCCAGAGGTAATATAAATGTAAATAACGCGATGCTGCCCACCCACAACCAGATAATAAAACTTTCCTTTAGTGTTGCTTTTTTTATGCGTATAACACGAGACTGGCTGTTTGCGTAATAACGCTGACGATTACGGAAAAAACGTTCAAGTATTAAAAAAGTGAGACTGAGGATAACCAGAATAAAACTCAGGCTGGCAGCGCCCTGGTTGTCAAAACGCCCACTCATTTGTAAATAAATGCTTAATGTAAATGTCTGGAAGCGTAACATGCTGACCGCACCAAAATCAGACAGCACGTGGAGCACGACCACAGCGGTCCCGGCAGCCATGGCCGGGCGTAACAAGGGTAAAGTGATACGCCGAATAACCTCTATTGGGGTTGCCCCTTGCATTCGTGCGGCGTCTTCAAGTGTCTGGCTGGAGTTCGCTAAGGCGCTGCGCGACAATAAAAACACATATGAAAAACTTGCCATCGACAAGATGCACGCGGCGCCAAAAAAACCATAGGGTTCGGGAATGGTGGTGGCGTCGTCACTAAACAGGGTTAACCACAATTGACCGAGCCAGCCCTCTTCTTCGAGTAAGGCGGTATATATATGCGCAAATACGTATGTGGGTATCGCCAGGGGTAATACCATCAACCAGGTTGCGACACGCCGCCCGGGGAAATCGCGTCGAACAATGAACCAAGCGGCTGGAATTGCCAGAAAAAGGCTGCCAATAGCCACGACAGTGGCGAGCGATAATGTGTTCCACAATAATTCTGGAATGCGGCTGTGCCAAAAAGTTAACCATTTTTCAGCGGGTAGTGACAGGCTATTATACACGACAAAAATCAACGGAATGGCTGCAAAGGCCACCACACCACCCGAAAGCGAATTAAGCGACGTGAATTTATTTTTGTACATGGATGTACTTATGTCGCGAGAGCACAGGGACGTGCGTAGCGACGGGCTGTGCCGGGTATGGCATAGGTTAGTTTTTGGTCCATAACGGTAATCTAAGAATTTTCTATCGATTCTCTATGAATACTCTAACTATTACGGCATGCCAACTTCTTCTATTAGGTCAATAGTGGCAATTCGTTTTTTACCCAGTTCGTACATGGGGGTTTTTGCCACTTTGAACGAATCAGCTGCAGGTACTTCCGGCGCAGTTGCGATATTGGGGCGCGTAGGGTACTCACGATTGAGTTCGGCAAACAGTGCCTGCCCTTTTTCCGAGACTAAAAATTCAATGAACTTTATAGCGGCTTTTTTCTTTTTTGTGTATTTGCTTATCGCAATACCGGCGACATTCCAGGCCAGGCCGATTTGGTCTTTTTGTTGATCGGGCAAAACAATGTGTATTGGCGCATCTGGGTACTTTGCCAAATGTCTGTAAATGTAATAATGATTTACCAGGCCAATGTCTTTTTTGCCTTTGGC
Source organism: uncultured Gammaproteobacteria bacterium (assembly GCA_964632225.1). Lineage (GTDB taxonomy): Bacteria > Pseudomonadota > Gammaproteobacteria > SG8-11 > SG8-11 > JAADIM01. The sequence continues at coordinate 11,877 of CAZWBV010000046.1, forward strand.
GACTGCTTTTACAATTTTGCTGTGTTTATTAAATACATCACTGCCGACATTTGCTTTCATTCCGGTTAACCAATCCCTGACTTTATTTTTGTCCGTCGCCAGCATGTATACTGTGGTGCCTGCAATGAAGCTTTCATTTGCGCTATTGGTAATAGCAAGGCGATTTTTTAATTTCGGGTTTGCCAAGTCAAATACAGAATTAACAAAGCTGATATTAGCGGCATTTTTGTTAACCACCAGTACACGGGCGCGTGCTGAAAGGCCGACCCAGCTATTGTCAGCCGCGCGGAAATTTGCCGGTATGACTGAAATGACTTTTTCCGGTATCGGTTGAAACAGGTTTTGTTCACTGCCTATTTGCAAATTACCCGCATCGTTGCTTATGAATAAGTCGGCTTGGGTGTGTTGCGCCTCTAATCTTAGTTTGTTGATCAATGCAGTCGATTTTGCATTGTGAAGCAGAACCTTAATACCGGTTTGTTCAGTAAAGACCTTGATCACTGGTTTTATAAATTTATCGCTACGCCCTGAAAACACGGTGATTTCATCACTGGCCCAGGTGGTTGGCATGGTCACTAAAAGTAAAAAAGAGAGCCCGATTAAGTGCGCTCTGCTGGCGATGTGTTTCATCTTAAACCTCGTTATAGTATCGAATGCGAATACTAATGATAATGATTCTCATTTAGTATTGCAAGTTTTTCCATTATAATAATGTGGCAATATAGTAATAAGAGGTATACAGACTTAATTGAAACGTTGTTTCTGGATAAGTTTTCCTATTGTAAGTCCTTGAACAGAAATAGAAAATATAACAACGACGTAAGTAATCGCTAGAATAATGTCTCTTTCAGTTCTGCTGGGCAGTGACAACGCCAGGGCCACAGAGATGCTGCCACGGAGTTCTCCCCCAAGTCATTATTTTGATTGCATTGGGGCTAAATCCCAATTTCCCCAAACTGATAATGACGATTGATATGCAAAGGGAGATAAGCATAATGCCGATGGCGGCGGGTAACTGCAATGAAGCGAAAATTGATATAATGAATAG
>CAZWBV010000047.1:0-6389 GCA_964632225.1 uncultured Gammaproteobacteria bacterium
CCACAACGCAGGGATATGTGCTTATGTCGCGAGAGCACAGGGAAGTGCAAAGCGACTTTGCACAGGGATGTGCTTATTGTCTCACTAGCACCAGTATGAATATTGAAATTACGAAGTTTGACGAGAAAAGTTGCCGCCTATGTGACGAGTATACATTATATTCCCAGAAGTTTATGAGCAGTGCATCCGTTTTCATTTTCTCGCATTAGTGTTAAAATGTAAGTGTTAAAATTTGCTTGACCCCATTTGGTTTGTATGGTCATAGTAAATCATTGCTAACAAGGATGCCTGCGTATATTTGTCATTAATTTCATGTAGTTACATAAGTAGATACTATGGCGCAAACTGATACAAAGGGCGGTGAAAAGCGCGCCTATGAACGCTACTTCATTTGTCTGGGTGCTTCTGTAAAATCTGACCGACCAGGTGTGCGTGATGTAACAGTAAAAGATTTTTGCATAGGCGGCATGTCTCTCTCTTTTGATCTTGAATCAGATACAGCGAACACCCCCTTATATTCACCCACTTTGCACGAAACTGTTAATATTCGCTGCACAGTCACGGTGGCCAAAAAAAACAAAGACTTGACGTTTCGGGGCTGTGTGTTACGCATCGAACAGGCTGGCTTCACAATAAAATTTCTAAATCCAGACTTGAATTCACTGCAAATACTTCAGGGATATGCTAAAGCGACCCGCATTTCAAAAAAGAATGAAGGATCTGAACCATCTGTCAACTGTAATTCTAACGAAGCAATTTATAAGGATAAAACGGCTAAGCAATTACTGCTAGATTGCAACGAGATGGCGAAAGAAATTCTGACGCCAATCATAGTCAAATTTCAGGAAGAAATTGTTGAAGAGCTATTCGACGCGTCAAAGAATACCCGGAATATGATTGATCTCAATGCCCATTATGACGCGATTAAAATCATTAAGGAAAAAAAGAACGAATTAAGAGATATATTTTGTAGTTCGGCCATTAGCCAAATCGAGAACTTTTCTCCGTACACAACAAATGATAATCAAAAAAATGAGAATGATGTATTTGATGCCGAATCCCTGTCCCTTGTTGGTGATGACGATTTCGATGACTGGCTAGCTGATACCACCACAATTGACAGCGTGGAATCTCGCAACCGAAATACCTTGGTAGAAATAGAAAAACGTCTAAGTGTCCTGTATGACTGTGAAATAAAAAAGAAAAACAACCCTTATGGCCCCGCACTGTTTACCAAGGCGTTTCAGGAAGCAACATACTCGCTGGACCTGAACCATGCTATCAACATGGCGCTTTACAAAGTGTTCAAGGAAGTTTTGCTGTCCTTACTGTTTAATTTTTATTTGACGCTTAACAAGCTTTTAAAGGACAACGGTGTTTTAACCGTCATGCAATACAAATTTGACAAACCAAAACATAATAATCCTGACAAACGACAACGGCCTGATGAACAACTGGACACGGTGGTTGCTGATGAGTCGGCAACTGAAATTACTTTATCTGAGTCCACATCATCCAATTCATCCAGGTCATCTAAATCAAAAAAGGGTGCGCAAAATATTTATCAACTCATCGGTGAATTGCGAAACTTACAGAGGGATTTGTCAGAAAAAACAGATCGCCAGAATGTTTCCGGGAACATAAGGTCTGAATTAGCTGTACGATCTGAACCAGATAATAAATATCAGGATCAAAGTACAGCAACATATACGCCTGATGAAATTCTCAATGCACTTTCCAAATTGAATACTGCAACCACGCAATTGGTCGACTATAAGTCTGCCGTAATAGCTGCATTGAAAAATAGCAAAAATGGTGAGGAAGTTAAAAACGTTGGTGCACGTGAGCATTATATTATCGACGTCGCGGGAGATATCTTTCATTCCATGACCGCAGATATGCAGGTTTCAGAAAAAGTACATAGATGGATACAGCAACTTGAACTTCCTGTTCTTAAAATGGCGCTCATCGATGACACTGTTTTTATTAATCGCAGTCACGTCGTTCGCCAGGTCATCAATAAAATCGCGCAGCTAGAGATACTTGTTGGCGAGGTGGAAAAAGCCAATCAGCCAATGATAGGCCGGGTTATTGATTGGATCATCAAGCTGATTACTGAGGAATTCAATGGTTCTATCGAGGTGTTTACACGAGCCGTTTATCAACTGGATATTCTATTAAAATCACAGAATGACATTTATGTCAAAAACATAAATCAAGTCATTAATGAACTAAGATCACAAGAACAAGAAATAGCGCTCAACAATACGGTCGATGAAGTCAAACAGAAAATAACTGTTGAATGGGCGGCTTCTGTCGATAAAGAAGAGCGCAAGGCCTGGGTCAAAAAAGCTTTACGTATAGGAGAAGGTGACTGGCTGGTATTTTGTCCGAAGTCAAATAATCCGGTCCGCTTACGTGTCGCCTGGTTTGCACCTAATACTTCGAGGTTTGTCCTGGTAGACCTTTCCGGGATGAAAAACCGGATACTTCACAGCGAAGAACTCGCTGAGCAACTGCGCAATGGTGCCGTTTCAGTACTGGAGAACGCCGATGAACCTGCAATGGACCGTGCACAATATTCAGTATTTCAGGATCTACATACAAAACTGATCTATCAGGCCACCCATGACCAGGTTACGGGCTTGATAAGCCGCCGAAATTTTCAAAAGAAAATAGATAATTCGATAGCGGAATCCAAACACAATAAACAGCAACATGTAATCTGCTTTATAAAACTTGATCAATTTAGTGTTATAAATAATGCTTGCGGATATGACGGTGGTGACAAATTATTAAAGGATGTAGCTGATTTACTGGTAAAGGGGGTTGGCGAACACGGTATCGTTGCGTGTATTACTGGCGATGAATTCGCTATTCTTTTAAACGATTGCACGCTTGACGATGGCCTTGATATAATTGAAGAACAATTGGACGCATTAAGCGAGTATCGTCTGTTATGGGAGGATAAGAAGTTATCCATTACATGTAGTGCAGGTGTCGTATCCATATCGCGCCGAAACACAAAAGACGCAGGTACGTTGATCCAACAAGCCGAGTCAAGTTGTCGTGTTGCCAAGGACATGGGTAGCAACCGTATTCAGATTTATCATGCTGAACATGAAAAACTGTCTCATCGCAACATTGTTATGAAATGGGCAGCGGAAATAGATCAGATTCTTGATGAAGAAACTCTCTATTTGAAATGTCAACAAATCATGCCTATCGGTGACCCTGATTCTGGCAAACACTATGAAATATTACTCGGTGTCTGTAACCTGAAGGGCGAAGAAATAGCCACCCCTGATTTCATTGAAGCGGCGGAACGCTACAATCGTATGCAAGACGTTGACCGGTGGGTCTTAAGGAATGCCTTTCGTTGGATTGCTGAAAATCATGAGAAGGCAGTTGGTATTGATGTCTTTTCAATCAACCTGTCTGGACTGTCGCTTAATGATGAGTCATTCCTGGATTTTGTCATTGAGGAAATGAAAATAACAAAAGTACCAACTGAAAAGATTTGCTACGAAATAACTGAAACTGCGGGTGTGAGTAATCTGTCAAATGCATCTGAGTTTATAAAAAAACTCAAGGAAACAGGATGTATGTTTTCCCTGGATGACTTTGGCACTGGCATGTCATCCTATGCCTATCTGAAGAACATGCCTGTTGATTACCTTAAGATAGATGGCGCTTTCATTACAGAGATAGTCAATAATCCATACGACTATGCCTTGGTAAAATCAATTTGTGAAATTGGCCAATACATGGGGAAAAAAATTGTTGCCGAATGTGTGATAAACGACCAAATACTCAAACAATTAGAGAATATTGGCGTTGACTACGCCCAAGGTCATGGTATCGAAGAACCACGTATATTAAAAGACCTGCTAAGTTAAACCTAAATAAATCAGTTAGATCTACTGCGGACGTCTAATGCACTGAACCTAAAGTATTTTTCTCGAATTTTAGATTCACCCGTAGAGTGACTACGCGATCGCCTAAAATCCGAGAAAAATACTTTAGGTTCAGCGCCTTAGTCGCCCTCGTTACGATCCAACTGATTTATTTAGGTTAAAGGGGCTGCTGGGTTCTTTTCAAAGAGAGCAAAAGACGTATAAGTTATTATTCATCAGATAAAAATTGCAGCATCCATTTTGCAATGATTAATTCATCAGTTTTTTTTTGCAATGATGTGATGCCCTCATTCAGTCGGTTTTTTCCTACCCTATTTCCACGAAATCGCATAAGCGTTTCGGCGTATTGTTTATTAAATTCAGGGTGGCCTTGCATCGCAAGCATATTATTTCCCAGTTGAAACATTCCGTTTGCGCAAAATTCATTGCTTGCAATGAGCGTCGCATCAGCGGGTAATTTTGTTACCTGATCCTGATGACTGACGAGGACGTTAAAATTCTGCAAAACGGGACTCATCCACGGCAGTGATTTATGAATTTGGCTGGTGTGTACACCGACCCCCCAACCTTTGTTCGAATTTTCTGCTTTACCGCCAAAGGCCTGGGCGACTAACTGATGACCAAAACAAATTGCGATTAACTTTATATTGTGAATATTTAACTCGATAATAAATTTTTGCAGTCTATCAATCCAGGGTGTTTTATCGTAGACGCTGGCCTTGCTGCCCGTTGTCACATAACCATTGCATTCGTCAGGTCTATTGGGGTATTTTCCGTGTTGTACATCGTAAATCTTGAAGGTCAGCGTTGCATCCACCTTTGTGAAAAGCGTCTGCAGCATTTCAGGGTAATTTTCAAACTGATGCCGAAATTCAGGTCTCACTGAATCGCATTGTAAAATACCGATGATCATGTTTTGAGCTGTCTACCTATAGTTAAGTTGCTCCTAGCGTGTTCTATTCTATATCCTTAATTTGCCGATAAGGTGATTGCCGCGTATGTTAGTCGTTATAACTAATTGTTTATATAAATAATACTATGTTAGCGAGACAAGTAAAAAGCATTCAGGATGCTCGAAAAATAGTCAATTCCCGTGAATTAAAGCATGTAAAAGTGGGCGTATTTGATATTGATGGCATATTGAGGGGCAAGTATCTATCCCGTGAAAAATTTTTGTCGGTGTTAGACAACGGGTTTGGTTTTTGCGATGTGGTGCTTGGTTGGGATTCGAAAGATCAGTTGTATGACAATGCCAGTTATACGGGTTGGCACACAGGTTACCCTGACGCAGTTGTGCGTGTTATTGCTGATTCCTGCCGGGATATTCCGTTTGAAAAAGATTGTCTATTTTTTCTTGGCGAGTTTGCCGAGCGTGCAGAGCAAATCTGCCCGCGTGGCGTATTGCGGCGGGTATTACAAAGAGCACAATCGATGGGCTTATATGCGCATGTGGGCTTTGAATATGAATTTTTTATGTTTAACGAAACCAGAGAGTCAATCCGCGACAAGCGTTACGCTGGTTTGAAACCACTTGCACCAGGTAATTTTGGTTATTCGGTTTTACGCAACAGTGTGGACAGTGATATTTACCAGCAATTGCTGACTACCTGTGAAGAAATGGATTTTCCAATAGAAGGTTTGCATGAGGAGACGGGGCCAGGTGTGTTAGAGGCTGCAATTGCCGTTGACAGTGCATTGAACGCAGCCGATAAGGCGGCTTTATTTAAAACGTTTACTAAAATAGTTGCGCAGCGAAACGGATTAATAGCCACCTTTATGGCTAAATGGTCAGCCGATTGGCCTGGTCAGAGTGGTCATATACATATTTCAATAACAGACGATAGGGGTAAGTCACTTTTTTACGATACAAATAAGTCTGACAATATGAGCGATACCATGAATCAGTTTATAGCGGGCCAGCAAAAACTAATGCCTGAATTTTTGGCGATGATCGCACCAACGATTAATTCCTATACCCGGCTTGTTCCCAAATTTTGGGCACCGACGGTAGCCACCTGGGGGGTGGATAATCGTACTTGCGCATTACGTGTTATCCGTGGTGGTGAGAAATCACAACGCGTGGAATTTCGCGTTGGCGCTGCAGATGCTAACCCCTATATTATTCTGGCCGCCGCGATTGCCTCCGGGTTAGTCGGTATTGAGAAAAAAATGAAAGCGGAGCGCCAGGTGAAAGGAAATGCGTATGAGCAAACATTTTCTCAACATTTACAACTGCCAGTTAGCCTGTTTGAAGCCGCGCAAAAATTGAAATTATCCGCAGTTGCGAGGGACTGTTTCGGAAACGAATTCGTAGATCATTTTGCTGCGAGTCGCGAATGGGAAGAACGGGAGTTTCGTAAGCACATAACAGATTGGGAAATGGATCGCTATTTTGAAATTATCTGATCGATATTGGTGAACTGTAGTTAAAGAACTGTAGTTAAAGAACTGTATTTTACAGAATTAATGAGG
>CAZWBV010000047.1:6489-12900 GCA_964632225.1 uncultured Gammaproteobacteria bacterium
GAACTGTAGTTAAAGAACTGTAGTTAAAGAACTGTATTTTACAGAATTAATGAGGATCAACGCATTATGTCAGTATTGCTACAAACGATATCGCCGGTAGATGGTGCAGTTTATGTAGAGCGACCCTATTCAACCGATGTTGATGTCAAAAACGCGTTAGCCTTGAGTGTTAGCGCACAATCAGAATGGCAAAAAACAGACGTAAAGGAGAGAAAAGCGATTTGCCAGAAAGCGGTGAAAGCGATAATGGATAATCAGACTATTATTAGCGAAGAAATCAGTTGGCAAATGGGGCGGCCCATACAACACGCGCCAGGTGAGATACGTGGTTTCGTCGAGCGCGCACGCTACATGATTGATATCGCGAGTCAAAAACTGGAAAATATTAAGGTGGGTGAGCTTTTAGGGTTTACTCGGTACATTCAGCGGGTGCCGGTTGGGGTTGTTTTTAGCGTTGTGCCCTGGAATTTTCCCTATCTCACTGCCGTCAATTCGATTATTCCAGCAATTATGGCGGGTAATGCGGTTATCATGAAACCTTCCTCGCAAACGCCGTTAACAGGTGAACGCCTTGCTGATGCTTTTCAAACAGCCGGGTTACCAAAAGGGCTTTTTCATTCGTTGTTATTGACCCATGAAGCGACAAAAAAAGTCATACAGGCGCACGAAGTTAATTATGTGTCTTTTACTGGGTCCGTTTCGGGTGGCCAGTTCGTAGAGCAAACTGCAGCGGGTCGGTTTATCGATGTGGGGCTGGAACTCGGTGGCAAAGACCCGGCCTACGTGCGGCCAGATGTAAATATCGATCACGCCATCGAAAATCTGGTCGACGGAGTGTTCTTTAATTCGGGTCAATCTTGTTGTGGGGTTGAAAGAATATACGTCCATCAAGATGTATACGATAAATTTGTGGATGGGTTTGTCAGCCAGGTAAAAAAATATCAATTAGGAAATCCGCTTGACTCAAATACGACACTGGGGCCGATGGTGCGAACAGAATTGGCTGAGGTTGTTAGAACGCACGTTCAAGAGGCAGTCAAAAAAGGCGCTAAAACCTGTATAGACAAAAATATGTATAAGGCGGATAAACCTTTCTCTCCTTACCTGGCACCGCAGGTATTGCTTGATGTTGATCATTCAATGACGCTAATGAAAGAAGAGAGCTTTGGTCCCGTTGTTGGAATAATGAAAGTATTTTCGGATGATGAAGCCATTCGGTTTATGAATGACAGTAAATATGGATTAACAGCATCCGTCTGGACTCAGGACGAAAAAATGGCGATTGAAATTGGAAATAAGGTACAAACGGGTACCTGGTTTATGAATCGTTGTGATTATCTTGATCCTGCCATGGCCTGGACAGGCGTAAATCAATCCGGAAAAGGCTGTTCTTTATCAGAAGTCGGCTATGAAAAGCTCACACGACCTAAATCATTTCATTTACGCACTCAACTGTGAGCAACTGGTTTAGTATTTATGAAAAATAACATTATTCAATTGCAGGGAAATTGGAATTACCCAACTAGTATCTGGTTTGGATGTGGGCGCATCAAGGAACTGGCCAGTGCGTGCAACGCAGTGGGTATCTCCCGGCCTTTGCTGGTAACGGTCAGCGGATTCGCGGAACGCGCCATGGTAACAGATGCCATTGCGGCAAATAATTCTACTGGTGTGCAGACCGGGCTATTTAGTGACGTAAAGCCTAATCCCAATAGCGAAAATATTGCGGCTGGTTTAAAACAATTTCGTGAAAATAAGCACGATGGTGTGATCGCATTCGGTGGCGGCAGCGCATTGGATGCAGGCAAAGCCATTGCATTAATGGCCGGGCAGTCGCAGTCCATATGGTCTTTTGAAGATATTGGTGAGAACTGGAAACGTGTTAATTCGGAAGGTGTTGCTCCCATTATTGCAATTCCGACGACGTCGGGAACCGGCTCAGAAGTCGGGCGAGCATCTGTTATCGTTGACGAGGCAACCCACACAAAAAAAATAATATTTCATCCAAAAATGTTGCCGTCGATTGTGATTGCCGACCCTGAACTTACTGTTGGGTTGCCTGCGAACCTGACGGCGGCCACGGGTATGGATGCGTTGTCGCATAATCTTGAAGCTTATTGTTCGCCTGCTTATCATCCGATGGCTGATGGCATTGCGCTGGAAGGTATGCGATTAATTAAAGAGCATCTTATAACGGCATGCAAGGAGCCGGACAATTTATTGGCGCGTAGCCAAATGATGATTGCATCAAGTATGGGTGCAACGGCATTTCAAAAAGGTCTGGGTGCGATGCACGCGTTGGCACACCCGTTGGGAGCGCTTTACGATGCCCATCATGGTCTATTAAATGCGATACTGATGCCCTATGTGCTGATGCGTAATCGATCATCAATAGAGAAAAAATTGGGCCAGTTGGCGTACTACCTTGGATTGAAAGATGTTTCCTTTGAAGGTGTCGTTACTTTTATTACTAATTTGAGAAATGAAATTAATATTCCAAATAATTTGCTTTCAATTCAAATTGACGACACTCGTGCGCAGGAGATTGGAAAAATGGCGACACTTGATCCATCAGCGCAGGGAAATCCGATTTTGTTTACGCAAGAGGAGTACACCGAATTATTTGTCAATGCGGTCAATGGGACCGGGCTTTAATTATTTATAACTAACAATTTATAATTAACTGTTTACTTATTACTTAGTACCTAACTATCTACCAACCAAAACTACCAACCAACCTATTAGCAAAAAAATAAAACCAGCGAAGAAAAATTAGTACATCCTTGCCCTACAACGCTGGTTCATAGTGGAAAGCGAAAGCTTTTTAAAACTTTTTAGTGTATGCTCGCCCCTTTTGCAGTGGGATGAAAAGTGACTTCGTTAGAAACAGTAATGGTAACAATGGTGGGTGAGCTAATGGTGGGTGAGCTTTTCTCTTTTTCATCACCAACGGTAGCAGCATCCACGGTGAGTTCGACTACATAATCGCCGATTACATCTGCTATCAGTGTCGGTTGTTCCACCTTGGTATTATTAAGCATCGCCATACTGTTTTTTGGTTTGGATACCAAGTTCCAGCGATAAGAAGTCGCAAATAAATTGTCGGTGCCGCTTAGTTTTATCTTGGTAAACCCGGTAATTCGCGATGGGCCAGCGTAAGATATTGGTATTCCCAGTTTTTTTCTCATGTCCCCGTCCAAATTATTATCGTATATATGTTTATCATTAGATCTTATATACGAATCTATTTCCGTTAACCCGTTCACAGAAACTAAGTTTTTGAAATTCTCAGTAAGTGCCCTTTTAAAATACAGGTATTAATCACTGGCGTGGGTATTCAGATTAATTTTTACACAATTTAATTTTTACTGCGCTACTTATTACCTAAATCTCAATCGCTACGGGTATATAAAAAGGGTAAGGTGGCATGATTGCGCATAAAATGCATACGGTACTTCAATTGGGTTATGTATTTTCTAACTAAGATGTTTATTACACGTTTTTTTTACGGTAGATGGTTTTAACTTTGAACGTTTGAGCATGCGTGTAGAGCGCCTTCCCAGGGGAGTACCGGGAGGCGTCATAGAAAAGTTTACGGAAAAGTTATGAAGAGTATTGCCATATTTAATCAGAATTAGCCCTGGTGCCGCCATTGTTAACCTATCGGAAATTCATAGTGTTGCGTTTAAATATACGCTGACATCAAACAAAGTTGCTAAGTGTATCCGCGAATGAAAATTACGCTTAACTGCACTTAGTTTTACACTATGAGGAGAAAAACAATGGAAAAGAGAGCCAAGTTAGAAAAAGCAATTGAAGTATTCGTTTTAATTGCTTTCCCAATCGCGCTGATTGTGGGGTGCGCGGGTTCGGGTAATGTACAACCTGAATTGGAAAGCACGCAAGACATCAGCGCAATAGAGCAACGTTATGAAGTGGATGTCGTTGCAACCACGAAAGGCGATGAACTGGTTTCAGAATCTAATTCTGAACTGGAAGTCAATGTAGACGAAACAACGGATGACATTGTGATGAATCAATTCATGGGTTCCATGATGAAAGTGACATTTTCTGACGATGCGGCAGAAAAAAATGAGGTCATCGTTGAATCAGATACGGTTATGCTAGATCAACCTGCATTGTTAGTGTTGGCTGATACCAGTGAAGACGTGTTAGTGGCTGGCGCAAACAGCACTTTGGCGTTAATGAATGATATCGAATTACCGCCGAACTATCTTGTGTTTAATTTTGATTCAGACTCAGCCAAAGTGCATGAATATGATCGCTATTTTTTGAAACAACATGCGGATTATTTAAACTCAAATCCAAATTTTATTTTGAAAATTAGAGGGCACACAGATAGTCGCGGTTCACAGAGCTATAACGAAGAGTTAAGTCGACGGCGTGCGCAAGCAGTAAAAACACTGCTCGTATCCTTTGGTGCACCTGAATCACAAATTCAAATGAAAGGATTAGGTGAAATTGTTCCAGTAAATGATGAGAGTAAAATGCAACAAAACCGACGCGTTGAGTTGAATTATATTGACAGTACAATGATGAGCGCGAAATAATCTCTTATGCCCATAGCACATGGATGTGCGAAGTGGGCGTACGCACCGGATCGAACTAATACATGAATGTAGTGGGACAGCAATAGACTTCAAGTTGTCTTAACTCAACTTAACGATCTGGTGAAAAATCAGGAAATTTTTTCTTAAATATTTCCAAAATGCTATCTGCTTCCTTGTCTCGCTTCAGTTTTCGTAATCTATCAATACGTTTTAACCATTCCTTAGCTGAAATCTCTGCCCACTTTTTTTCATTATAGATCAGTTCATCAAGCGTTAGGGTGTCCTGGTCGTCAATTATCGCGCGCCGCAATAATTTTGGTTTGCTCGACATGGCTTCTGTTTGGGAAATACTGTCACTAAAAGTATTTTGTTCTATCGCTTCGTCAGACTGGAACCCCCCAATTGGAGGTGAAGCAGGGTTCGCCTTTGTGCTGGCAATATTGGACTTGTTCTCTAATATACCTGGTTCTTCTGGCTGATAGTTTTTACCAGTTGCAAGTCTGTTTTTCTCCTTCTCTGATGAAAAAGCTGATGCTGCTGTTGATGTTGCTGCTAAGGGTGGCGATGCCAAAGGTGTGTGTATTTCCTCCGATATGACTTGATTGGTAACAATACGTTTGGATTTAAACTCTTCACGTTTTGAATTGAGTGATTGACTTCTTTGTTCTAAATCAATTTTTGCAATTAATTTTTCCTTGTGATCTTTCATGGCGTCACGCAGTTTGGCCATTTTTTCCGGTTCAGGTTTAATTGCGGATACGGTGGGTGTGGTGAGTTTCTCTTCGGGGAGGATCATGTTGACTAAGCCAACCGTGATTAAAATCGTTGCGGCAGTGGCGAACGGGATCGTCAAATTACTGGAAAATGGCCCGGAAACACGCTTGGGTTTCGATTTTACTTGTCGTTTAGCCGCAGCAAGAATAGCGTCATCCAGGTGATTAGGTGTTTTATTATCCAATGCTTTATAACGCGCAGACAGGTCGGAATTACCATGTAAATAATTATTCAATTCTTTGTCGTTCTGATCGTGATCGCTCACAATACACCCGCCAATGTTTTTCGCAGTTGGTTTACCGCATAACGTAAACGGCTTTTTATCGTTTCCTTATTCACGCGGGTAATTCCCGCAATTTCTTCCAGACTCAAGCCCGATTCTTCACGCATTAAAAATGCTTCACGCTGCGCCTCGGGTAACAATCCTATCGCCTTTAACACATATTCGCTTTTTTGAAACATGGATAGGAGTTGTTCAGGTTGTTCATGTGTTTGCATCGGAATATCATCCGTTTTAGCTGTATCACTGGAATAAGATGACGGTAGACCTGATTTATTGCGACGATAATGATCAATTAGTTTGTTGTGTGCTATATGATATAAATAAGTGTTAAACTTCGCTTTAGCAATGTATTTTTCCCGCGAATTAATTAAACTCATCCAGGTATCCTGAAATAGCTCGTCCGCAAATACGTTGTTAAAACACTGGCGCGTAAAATACCGATACAAAGGGCCTTTATGTCGAGAATACAATCTGTCAAAGGCCGCAGCGTCTCCCTCTTTGTATTTCAGCATCAATTTTTCGTCTGTGTCAGCATTCATGGATATCGGTACAATAAACCTAACAACTATAAATAGTCAAATACGTATGCCCTCTCGCTTCCTAAATTGCTAGAGGGCGTGCTGCATTGTTCTTAACGTTAGGGCCTGTAAATAAATAACTTCACATTCTTGGTTGCCGATTCATCCCGTCTGATTGCGTTGCGAAAGCTTGAAATACCGGCATATTTGTGCACTTTCGCGCCTTGCCAGACGAGCGCCTCAACACCCAAGAATGTGAAGTTAT
>CAZWBV010000048.1:0-1374 GCA_964632225.1 uncultured Gammaproteobacteria bacterium
TTACCGGAACGGAGGGCATGGTGATGAATTTTGCAAAATGTTGCCGCCCTATTCCCGGTGACCCGGTACTTGGGTTTATAACCACGGGAAGGGGGGTGGTTGTTCATACAGAGTCTTGTAAAAATGTGATTGAATTCAGAAAGACCCCGGAAAAATGGATTGACGTGCGTTGGGAGCCAGATACTAAAGGCGAATTTCCAGTAGATATTCGAGTTGAAGTCATTAATCAACGCGGTGTACTGGCTACCGCCGCTGCGACGATAGCTGGCCTGGGTGCGAATATTGACAACGTAAATATCGAAGAGCGCGATGGTAAATACAGTACGATGACGTTTACAATTGAAGTAAATAACCGAAAGCATTTAGCAAACATTATGAGACAGCTAAGATCGTTGGAACAGGTAGCAAAAATATATCGAGTTAAGGGGTAAAGAGCAGGGATAGAGAGCAAGGGAAGGAGAATGGCGCGTGATAGCGATGTTGTTATTGGTTTGGGTGTTAATACTGGTTTGAATGTTAGGGAAAATATGTGGAAGAGAGGCATTAATATAAAACAGGAGGTAAACAGTGGAGAAAAAAATAATTCAAACAAAAAATGCGCCGCAAGCTATCGGAACCTATTCACAGGCTGTAAAAGTTGATTCAACTATCTATTTGTCGGGGCAAATTCCTTTGCACCCGGAAACGATGACGTTAGTTGGTTCTGATATAAATACACAAGTATGCCAGGTGTTTGATAATCTAAAAGCAGTCGCAGAGGCTGCTGGTGGAACGCTTGCTGATGTTGTGAAATTAAATATATTTTTAACCGATATGGATAACTTTCCAGTTATAAATGAGGTCATGGCCAAATATTTTCAGGCGCCCTACCCAGCCAGGGCGGCAGTCGGCGTCGCTGCTCTGCCCAAGGGGGCCGACGTCGAAATGGATGCAGTCATGGTTTTACTTGCTGATTAGCAGATCCGTGATTTTATCAATTGATAAAAAATCCATCGATAGTCCGCAACCCCACTGCATTACACAGCTAAAGGGTGTTGGTATTCAAGTCGCAAAGCGCCTTTCTCGTTTAGGCATTTATAATATTCGTGATCTATTGTTTCATCTGCCCTTCAGATACCAAGACCGAACGCAAGTTGTCCCTATTAATCAATTGACTGCGGGCAGTGTCGTTGTCGTTCAAGGAACGGTAAAAACGACCTCTGTGCAATATGGCAAGCGTCGTTCACTTTTGTGCACAATTGTTGATGGCACGGGCACATTAAGGTTACGTTTTTTTCATTTTACGGCCAGTCAGAAATCTGTTCTAGAAAAGAGTGTCACCATAAGTTGTTTTGGTGAAATACGCTCTGTCGGTTTTCATTCACGTAATTCAAG
>CAZWBV010000048.1:1384-7005 GCA_964632225.1 uncultured Gammaproteobacteria bacterium
AGTACCGCGCCGGTGAATATAATTCGTCACTGCAATCCGCCGATCATCTTACGCCGGTATATCCGGCGACAGAAGGGTTGCAACAACGCTCATTACGGGCTTTGCTCGATCAAGCGTTGATATACCTTGAATCTAATCCAGGTTTGTTATTCGACTGGCTGCCGCAGGAGTTGCTCGAAAACATGGATGTGATGTCCTTGTCGGGGGCAATAAAATTTTTACATCGGCCGCCAGAAAAAACATCGGTTACTGAGTTATCTACAGGTCGGCATCCTTCTCAACAAAGGCTGATTTTTGAAGAGCTGTTGGCACGACATCTTTGTTTGCGCCAGTTGAGAAAAAAAATACATAAAAAAAAGGCGATATCAATTTCGAACGATGCTTCTTCGAACGATGCTTCGATAACATCGCGTTTGGATAATTTGTTGCCCTATGTATTGACAGGCGCACAAAAGCGTTGTATCGCCGATGTCATTACAGACATTAGCTTAAGCCACCCGATGCAGCGATTGGTCCAGGGGGATGTCGGTTGTGGTAAAACGATGGTGGCTGTTTACAGCGCTTTTCATGTCGCTGCGAAGGGATATCAAGTCGCCATAATGGCACCAACGGAATTGCTGGCAGAGCAGCATTATGCAAATTTTACCGAGTTGGCTATTGCGCTTAATATAAAGACTGTATTGATAGCGGGAAAAATCAAAGGGAAGAAAAGAGCGCGGCTTTTAGATGATATCAGATCAGGGCTTGCGCAAATTATTATTGGTACCCACGCGATATTTCAACAAGAAGTAAACTTTGCTAACCTTGTTTACATTGTTGTTGATGAACAACATCGCTTTGGTGTTTTGCAGCGCTTGAATCTGCTCAACAAAGGATTACGGAATGGCCTTTACCCCCATCAACTGATTATGTCGGCAACCCCTATTCCACGTTCGTTAGCCATGTCTATTTACGCTGATTTGGATTGTTCGGTTATCGATGAAATGCCACCTGGGCGATCACCTGTCAATTCAGTTGTTATCGCGGATAACAAACGAGACGAGGTTCTGTCGCGAATACAAATAGCATGCCAACAAGGCAGGCAGGCATATTGGGTTTGTCCATTGATAGAGGAGTCAGACATGTTGCAGTGTCAGGCGGCAGTGCATACCCATAAATTACTGGGCGACGCGCTTCAGGATATACGCGTTGGACTTATACATGGACGCATGAAAGCAACTGAAAAAGAGCACATTATGGCGCAATTCAAACAGGGTAAATTGGATATTTTAGTGGCAACAACAGTGATTGAAGTGGGCGTCGATGTGGCAAATGCATCCTTGATGGTAATAGAAAATTCGGAGCGCCTCGGATTGTCGCAATTACACCAGCTTCGCGGTCGGGTTGGGAGAGGCTCAATTGAAAGTAGTTGTCTATTTATGTATAGCGCGCCGTTGTCCAAGCTAGCCTACAAGCGCCTTAATATTATGCGTACAACCAACGATGGGTTCGAGATCGCGAGAGAAGATATGAATTTACGGGGAGCTGGAGAGGTTTTCGGAACACAACAAACAGGCCTGATGCAATTAAAAATTGCCGATTTTCCGCGTGACGAGTATATTTTACCGAAAGTGAAACAAGCGGCGGAATTATTGCTGGATAAATACCCGCAGGCGAGCCAGTCAATAATAGAGCGTTGGGTAGGTCAATCAACCCAGTATTGGGAGGCTTGAATGGATAACGCTCATTTTTCTACGCGTGATTTGTCTGTGTTATGGCATCCTTGCACGCAGATGAAAGATCACGAACAACTGCCTTTGGTTCCGATCAAAAAGGGTGAGGGTATTTGGTTAGAAGATTATGAAGGCAGGAAATACATAGATGCGATTAGCTCCTGGTGGGTTAATTTATTTGGCCACGCAAACCCCTATGTAAATGACGCGATAAAGCAACAACTTGACCTGTTAGAACATACGCTATTAGCGGGTTTTACACATGAGCCAGCAATCCGGCTAGCGGAACGTCTTGTAAAATTATCACCGCCAACGCTGAATAAATGCTTTTTTTCAGACAATGGTTCTTCCGCAGTGGAAGTCGCCCTAAAAATGAGTTTTCATTACTGGCGAAATATAAACAGTGGGGCCAACACAAAGATTCGGACTAAGTTCGTGTCTTTATCCAATAGCTACCACGGTGAAACATTGGGTGCGCTGGCAGTCAGTGATGTTGCCTTGTACAAAGAGACCTATGGGCCGTTGCTAATGGAGTGTATTAAGGTAGCGTCACCTGATTGTTACCATAAAGACACGGGGGTGTCGTGTGAAGAGCATTCTAAAAAAATGTTTAAGCAAATGGATAAAATCCGATCATGCGGATGAAATATGTGCGGTTATCATTGAACCTTTGGTGCAGTGTGCAGGCAGTATGCGTATGTACCATCCGGTTTACCTTGAGTTGCTGCGCAAGGCCTGCGATAAATACGACATATTGCTAATCGCTGATGAGGTCGCAGTTGGTTTTGGGCGAACAGGGAAAATGTTTGCTTGCGAGCATGCTGATATTAGTCCCGATATTATGTGTTTATCCAAGGGACTGACCGGGGGTTATTTGCCGTTGTCTGCTGTTTTGACTACCGATACTATTTATGACGCATTCTATGATGATTACTTAAATCACTCCGCTTTTTTGCATTCTCATAGCTACACAGGCAATCCTTTGGCGTGTGCGGCTGCGAATGCAACCCTGGATATTTTTCAGCACGATAATATTATTAAAAAAAATATTAAGCTAGCGAATATATTGAAAGTGGAAACAGAAAAATTTTTAGGTCATCAACATATTTCAGATGTAAGGCAGTCAGGATTAATCGTCGCGCTGGAAATGGTCAAAGACAAAAGCAGTAAGCACGCATATCCATGGCAGGAACGGCGTGGTTTAGAGGTTTATAAGTATGCGCTTAGTCAGGGCGTATTGCTGCGACCACTTGGGGATGTTGTTTATTTTATGCCCCCGTATATTGTGACAGCGGAGCAAATTAAAATAATATCAGATATCGCTTTTCAAGGTATCAATGCGGCGACATTGTCTAATTAATTCTGGCATTGTCTAATTAATTCTGGAATTATCTAAACCGGTTTCTTTTACTAATAATTCGATGGCGTCCAGGTTGGGAATCATCGTTTCTGATTTGTTGACGACGACATTACTTAGAATTAGGGGGTTGCTGGCTTCATTGGTGGAAGGCGACAATTTATTTTCATTGATGTTTACCAATCTAGGCAAGCCTATTGTTATTATGCCGTAAAAATTAAGGCGCTTATCGCTATTCAGGCAGTTTATTATGGCAATATGATTATTGGCTGCGGGCGCCGGACGGTTATTGCCCATCGCGTGTTCCAGTGATAACAAGGGTATTCTTATACCACGCCACTCCATCGTCCCTAAAAGCCATTCGGGCGAATTATCAACCGGTGTTGGATCACTGTAGTGCACAATTTCAGCAATGGCGGTATTCGGTAGAATAAGATGACCATTTTCAATCGTTAACATTTGGCTATGTATGTAAACCGTTTTTTTTGCCATAGTGGTACTCCTATTATAGATGCTGAATTTGTGCTAGATATTTAACTAGATCATCTGCCAGACCCTCTGGTGTATTACTGTGCGATACGCAGCCTGTACGGCGTGCGCAATCGGGCATACTGCTAATGGTGCAGCTTTCGGGTTCCTGGGCCCATATTACCCCCCCGGATTTGTTTATTGCCTCGCTTCCTGCTTCGCCATCGTTACCCATGCCGCTAAAAATAATTGCACCTGATGATGCTTGATATGTTTCCGCTATATCGATCATTACTTCATCTATAGACGGTGAATAAATAGATTGGCTAACAACGGGCGACAGCATTATTTTCCCTTCATTATTGATGACGATTCTTTTTTCTATGGGTGCTAACACCACTTCGTTGCTACACAGTGTGTGCCCGACTTTTGCTGTCATTACGTTTAATGGCGTGACGCGATCCAGTTGTTCGCCTAATAGTTTTATATGACTAGCGCCTATATGCTGTGCCAAAACAAAGGCGATAGGCAAATTTTCAGGTAAACGCGATAAAAATTCCCTAAGAGCCAACGGTCCGCCCAAGGAAGCCCCGAGTACCCAAACCAGTTCAGCCTTACCCTTACCCTTACCCTTTCCTTTATTGATGAATAGTTTTTCTGGTACAGGTATAGGTATTGATGTAAGGGTAGGCATTTTTTTAGGAATGGGTGCAGTTTGCGTGATAGTTGGACCTGTTTTATCAACACCGGGGGGGGATTTTATCACCGGGGCTGTTATTTTTTCTGGAGATTTTTCTACCAGCGTTCGTAATTTAAGTGCGAGTCTGTTACTCCAGTCAGATCTGGATATTGACAGGTTAAATTGTGTTGTTTCATTGTCGTTAAAAAGAAGCGGTAGTGATGACTCTTCCAGCAGATTTTCTAATACGTCCAATTTTTGTTCTGCATTTTCGTCCAAGTCCACCAGAATAGCGTCCGTATTAATGGCGTCGATTTCGTATAGCGCCTGATTAGACAATTTTACCATCGCAGCGACTTCTATATTATGCGCACTAAGTATACTTCCTAACTCTTCCGATTTTTGGTTTGAGGTGTAGATGACAGCGACGCGGAGAAGTTTTTGATTATTCTCACTCACTTGTATTTAATATTGCATCAATATTTTCTAGAAGCTCAACTTCCTGGAAAGGTTTGCCCAGGTACGCGTCTACACCAATTTTTGCAGCGCGTTCACGGTGTTTTTCACCTGTTCGTGACGTGATCATAATAATCGGAATATTTTTTAATCGATCATCATTTCTCATTGTTGTGGCAAGTTCAAACCCGTCCATGCGCGGCATTTCCACATCCAATAACACGAGGTTGGGTGTCTGCTCTTGCAATTTATCCAATGCGTCTATTCCGTCCTTGGCCGTCAAGGTTTCCATATCGTGTCGCTTGAGCAGGCGTTCGGTGACTTTACGAACGGTGATAGAGTCATCCACGACCATAATTAAAGGTACCACCGATTGGGCTGCTCTTTCAGCTTCAAGGCGCTCTCTTTCCATCGCGACCTTCGCCATATGGGCGATACCTTCGCGAATCAGGGACGAGGTGTCAAGAATCAGGGCAACACTGCCGTCGCCCATAATTGTTGCACCGGATATTCCACTGACAGTACTGATTTGTGGTCCGACTGATTTGATAACAATTTCCTGTCGGCCAACAATTTGCTCTACCAGTAATGCAACATTGTGGTCACCCGCCCTGGCTAAAATGAGTGGTACCTTAATGCCTTTATCAGGCAGTTGTGGTTTGGACAGACCCAGAATAGAGCCAAGGTGGAAGAAGCCGTAATCGCGCCCACCATATTGATACATTGGTTTGTCTTCTTTAAATAACCGATTAAGCTCTTTTCCTGACACACGTATCACACCATCAATAGATGAAAGTGGGATAGCAAATTTGTCGTCGCCCGTTTCAATCAGTAAGGCCTGGTTCGCTGATACGGTTAATGGCAATTGTATTGTAAAAATAGTTCCCTTGCCTTCCTGGCTGTCAATATGCAGCGTACCGGCAACCTGTTTGATTTCGGTGCTGACCAC
>CAZWBV010000048.1:7015-12845 GCA_964632225.1 uncultured Gammaproteobacteria bacterium
GATTTGTGTTACTTTTTCTGCGGTGCTGAAGCCTGACTCAAGTACAAACTGCATTATTTCGTTATCAGTAAGGTCAGAGTCATCGGTCATCAATTCGCGTTCGATCGCTTTACGACGAATAGACTGCAGTTTCATACCGGCGCCATCATCCTGTATGCGAATAACGATTTTCGGGCCTTCCTGTTTGAAGCTTAACATTATACGCCCGGTATCTGACTTACCTGCCGCCACCCGCGCTTCAGGTTTTTCTATACCATGGTCTATCGCATTACGTAGCATGTGTTCCAGTGCAGGAACAACTCTGTCGAGTACGGTGCGATCCATTTCGCCCTCTGCACCGACCACTTTGAAATCAGCCTGTTTGCCTAATTCTTTGGCGGTTTGCCGGATGATACGTCTTAATCTTGGTATTGCATTTGAAAAGGGGACCAGTCTGGTACGTATCAATCCCTCTTGCAATTCGGAGCTTACTCGTGATTGTTGCAGTAATAATATTTCTGCTTCTCTTGTATAGTTTTCGAGTAACTTTTTGATACTGTTTAAATCGCCCACACTTTCGACAAGGCTGCGCGACAATTGTTGCATGTTTGAAAATCTATCGAGTTCCAACGGATCAAAATCTTCATCTTCTTCGGAAGCGAGGTGACTGCCTTCGTATCGAAACAGAATTTGCGCTTCAGCCTCAATTTCAAATTTTCTCAGTTGTTCTTTAACACGCGAAACCGTTTGATCAAATTCTATCAAGTTATAACTTATGGAGCCGAGTTGTTGGTCGACTCGGGAACGGTAAATGCTTACTTCGCCGGAGTAATTAACAAGATTATCCAGTAAATCTGCTGATACTTTCACCTGGCCTTCTTTTTGTTTCGCTTTCTTATCTTCTGCTATTGGCGTTTCTACAAATTCGGCCATATCAAAATCGGCTTTTTCAACGTCTACAAGATTATCCAGCGCGAACGCTTCAGACAGCCGGTCAGAGTGATCATCTTCAGTCGTATCGTAGAGATTTTTTGCTTTGGTAATTTCAGAGCGTTTTTTCAGGCCGACGGAGACTTCAATTTCATCCATCAAACGTGTTGCTGGGGATACGGGTTCATTTCGACGGATTTTATCCAGTGATATGCTTAGCCAGTCATACGATGACTGAACGACATCGACAAGTTGCGGCGTCGCTGATAAGTGGCCACCAATTATTTTTTCCAATACAGTTTCAATGCTGTGGCTAAGGTCGCCGATTGGAGAGATGTTTGCCATGCGTGCACCACCCTTGAGGGTATGCAAAGCACGTTGAACTTCTTCAATATTGTCTTTGCTTTCTGGGTCGCCTGCCCACTGTTGGAGCAAATTATCCATCTTATGAAGTATTTCAGTCGCTTCTTCAAGAAAGATATCTGCCAGGTCATCGTCGTAGTTGTCTTCACCCGGTTCATCTTCGCTCCAATTAGCGTCGAAATCAGAAAGCACGATATCGGCATCGGGTTTCTCAAATTCGGTTGGATCCTCAGCGCGAATCTCTTCGACAGAGGTTTCATCATCCAGGTCAATGCTGATTTCATCTTCAATGGATATGGTTAACTCATTACTTGAAACATCGGGTGTTACCAAGTGTGACTGAAGCTCGGACAGTAGTGCGCTATCAGTGGATATAATTTGTTTATTACCAAGTGACTCGATGGCGTCTGAGGTCCAGCGATGTGCTGACCGTATCGTGTCTACTATAGACTGACTGGGTTGAAGTGTGGCGTCAGTAATTTGCGATAAAACCATTTCTATACTTTGAGTGGTGTCACCGATAGGGGCCAGCTTCGCCATCCGAGCGCCCCCTTTTAGCATATGCACGGCACGTTGCAGGTCTTCTACCAGCGGTGAGCTGTCTAATTGTTGTGACCACTTATCAAGAATCTCGTTGGCATTTATTAATATTTCTTGTGCCTCGGTCACAAAAATAGTTACTAATTCTGCGTCTGTTCCCAGATATTCTTCAAACAACGGGTCTTCAGGCAGTTTTTCGCTAGCTGTTTCGCTAATTGAGTCTTCGCTCGTGTAGCCAAGTGAAAGTGCATCGACGCGATTTGCAATTTCCACTTTTTGCAGTGACAACGCAGGTGTGATCGGCAACTTATTAATATTTAATTGTAAACAATCACTTAGCCATTTATGCGCATCTTCCGTCAATTTCATTAATTCCGGGGAACCCGGGATCATTTTTTCAATGAATTGTGTTAACAGGTTTTCTAAATGGCTGCTTACCTCAGCAAGAAATGGCAGGTTAGATATTTTAGCACCACCCTTTAGCGTGTGCATATGGCGCCTTAATTCATCGGCGGATTCAACGTTGTCTGGCGATTGCATCCATGAAGACAGGGCAATGATGCTTTCATCTAAAATTTCATCAGCTTCTCTTAAGAATATGCTGACCAATTCATCGTCGATACTTGCTGCGTCACTGGTGTCTGCCTGTGCTGGTTCGTCCAGGCCACCAAGACGGTCTTTTTGTGCAGCTAATTCTGCTTCAATTAACGCAACTGTTTGTGCGATCAATGCTTCTTTATTGTCTAGCTCTGCGTTTCCTTGAGATAGGCCGCTGATCATTGTTTCTATAGAAGCAATGCTATCAATTAACAACGTTATAACTTCTTTGGTTATGTCTGTCTGGTTTTCCTCGGCCAGCTTCATGTATTTTTCGAGTTGATCAGACAGTTCCGCGATATCTGTTACTTTGGCCATATGTGCGCTGCCATGCAATGTATGCAGTGCACGAATCAGATCACTATTGACCTGGCAAGGTAGTCCGTCGGTCTGGCAATCTTCTATATACCGTCGAATTGACGCTATATGCGTTGTTGTTTCATTTGTGAATATTTCAACCAGTACGGGTTCATAAGCAGGCGTTTTTACTTGATCCTGGTCGGGGCGGCGGTCTTCAATTTCAGTAAGTTCTATTGCGTCGTCAGCTACTTTATCAGTGCCGTCAATTTTAACGGGTTCGCCTGCCGTGTCCGTCTCTTTTGGTAATCTAACTGATATTGATTCTCCCTTTTCAAGTCTATTGGCATTGTCAACGATGGTTTGAATATCAGATTTTGGAGCACCTTTACCTCTGATTTGGTCGATTAATTCAGGGAGAACGTCCTTGGCCTGGCCTAACAAAGTAAATATCGCTGGCGAGGGTGCCAGCGTTTTATCGATAACACGATTAAGCATACTTTCGATGGCCCAGGAAAACTCACCAATTTCTGTTGCCCCTACAATTCTGCCACTGCCTTTAAGAGTGTGATATGAACGCCGTAAAGATTGCAGGGCATTATCGTCACTTAAATTAGTTTCCCAATTGACTAATTGCTCTGTAATTGAACTAAATTCTTCTTCCGCCTCTTCGAGAAATATCTCGAGAATTTCGAGGTCAGCGTCATCGTCATCGTCATCTTCGATGAATTCTGATTTTGTCTCTTCAGGGAGAATTTGATATTTGTTAGGGGGTTTATTTTCTGCTGTCTTTTGTTCAGCAGAAGGCTCGCTATCACCTGCCGGAGACGAACTCATGTCGTCTGGCGTCTCACCAGTAGTTTCAGATAGGCCTGTCGGTTTTGGTGTATCGACGCCGTGTGTTCCCGGGGCAACTTTGTCGGCGTTTCCTCTTTTATTTAGATCTGTGAATCCAATTTTTTCAGGTGCATTTCTATCTGTATCACCGGTAACCGGTTCAATGTGTTCAGGCGGGAACCCGAGTTTGACTAAACTTTCCTGAGCAATATCCAGGGATTTGCGTGCGCTGCTGCTGTTTTGGGCAAAATTTTCCAGAAAATACTCTAGGCCCGAAATGACATCGGCAAGTGCGTCCAATTCATCCTGGTCAGGCTCGGTTTTAGAGCCTAGCAGCCGTTGTTCTATGTAAGTGCTACAAGAGTTGATTAAATCTGCTGCCCGGCCAAATGAAACAATCACAAATGCGCCCTTGATTTCGCTGATTAAACCAGGGGTGTCTTTCAGTAGTTCGGTGTTTGATGTATCAGCCGCAAATGCAATAAATACATCTTTCACTCTGGCAAGTACTGACTTAGCTTCTGTAATGGTAAGTTCAACAAGTTGCTTATATTCCGAGTCGGGCAACAGTTTTGTGTCTTCTTGTGTTTCTTCGTCCTCACTTATACTTGCCAGGCGTAGATCATTTACAGATGACTCAACAAACAGCAAGGCGCTGGCTATGCCCATCACAACAGAATCATCCAGTTCGCATTTGTTTTTTATTAGTGCCGAAACAACTTGTTCCTGCTCCTTAATGAGCTTGCGTAACTTACCCATCCCAAGGAGGCCCAGGGTATCTGCTACCGAACTGAGTTTTTGGCCTAAAGGCGCCAAATCCTCAATAGAAGCGTCATCTGAACGTACAAATAAATCCAGGTTTTCCTTAATGCTCAACATGTCTTCTTTAATCGCTTTGGAGACATTTTTGATGACGTCCGCACCCATACCCGCTATTTCGCTTGCTGTTTGTGGTCCGCCTGCATTGGGTAATAGTTTTTGTAAATTGAACGCCTCTTTAAGCTCGTTAACGCGGCTGCCCTTAGGCTTTGTCTGCGCTACATAAAAAAGCAGGTTTTTTAATAATTCCTTCGGTATATCATTACCCAGTGCTTCTTCGCCCTCGTCGATCAATTTCTTTATTAAGCGATCTACCTGGCCAAGAAGCGACTTAAGGGAAACATTGGCTTCCAATCCCTGGTTGTATAAGGCCTCTATGACGCCGCCGCATATCCAGAGCAATTGGCTCGCCTTTTCGCTATTAACCGTATTTTCCAGTTGCCTGATGACGGTTGCGATAAGTTTCAGGTTTTTCTGTACATCGGTATTACGGAACAGGCCAACCAGCCCGGTTTGATAAAGTGGGCGTAATTTTTTAGCAAATTGAGTCGACTTTCCAGTACTGGATTTTGTTGATATTTTCTTATGTGGAAAAATGTCCAAATTAGGTGAGAAAAATGCATGCTCGGAAAGAAGCTGTTGGCCTCGCGTCGTGCGCAGATCGTTCATAAGGGGCAACAACGTAATAGGATTGTCTTTATAACCTTGTTGTATGTGGTCCAGGTACACAGGCAGTTGCAATATGGCGCGCATAATTACTTCATATGCATCTTCGGGTACTTTTACGTTACCTTTTATCAGGTCATTGACGACGAGTTCAGCTTCCTCGGCAAGCAGCGCAGCGCCATAAAGCTCTACAATTTGCAATGTGCCGACGACCTGGTGCAGGTGTGTAGTGACAAAACGCAGTTGGGCTTCATCGTCCGGGTTTTCTACATACACTTCCAACGCTTGGCGTGCTAATGTGAGAGTTTCTTCAAGCTCTGATTTAACCCAACCGAGATTAGAATCTTGTTCGCTACGCGCATTCATTGTATAGTCCCTGGCGTCGTTACTGAAACAGTTGCTGAGGCGGGCACGTCGGTTTTGTGATAAGCTAAAATATTTTCGCTGTTTATCAACGTTAACTCAGGATTGACCCAGCGGTGAATTTCACCCGCCCCGAGTATTAATAGCCCGTTTGGCGCAAGGCGGGGAACCAGGCTATTTAATAGATCGACGCGAGTAGAATGTTCAAAGTATATGAGTAGGTTTTGACAAAAAATAATGTCCATTTGGCCGATATTACTGTGCTTAATATCTAATACATTTGTTTTTGTAAAACAAACTCTTTTTTTCAATTCATCGATTATTTGGTAGCGGCCATCATCCTGTTTGTTAAAATATTTGCTAATTAGACTTTTTTTCATGAAATGATTCTCCGAATATTAGAATTATTGTGGATTAAGTTTATAAGTTTCAAGTGTGA
>CAZWBV010000049.1:0-6342 GCA_964632225.1 uncultured Gammaproteobacteria bacterium
GGTCGCGCTCTGATTCCAACTTCAGAAAATTCTACCGTTTAGGCTGAGTAGTTACCAGTTTAATTGATATTGATATTGATATGAAATTTTCAACATTACTACAGTGGCAAAGGGAAATTGCTCATTTCTTTTGGCCTTACGCTAAACCGGACAGAAAAAAAATATATTTGCTTGCTGTGTTGGCGCTTGTTATGACGGCATCCAATGCATTATTGATTTGGAAAATCGGTGGTGTTGTTACGCAAATAACGCTAAGTCAGTTTGATCAGTTAAATACGAGCATCATAATTATTGCGGTCATAGTGTTGTTTAATCAGATTTTGCAGTTTCCCCAGGCCTATACACTGCAACGTGTGAGTTTTTATTTTACTAATCGTGTGCGAGGCAGGTTGCTTGAACATATTATGCAATTATCTTTTTCAATTAACCATCAGATTGAAAAAGGTGATCTCATGGCTCGCTTGTCGAATGATATTGGTAGATTATTGCCCTTTGTTATTAATGCGCCGCTCAATCTATTTTCCAATGTGATAATAATGCTTGTTTATGGTTCCATTCTGTTTTGGGTAGACTGGCAACTCGCATTGATTGTTGTTGCAATGGCTCCGATATTTTATTTTTCGCAACATTATGTGGCGCCGAAAACAGGCCATGCATCGCGTCACTCAATTCAGGAAAATGCCAATCTGTTGACTGTTGAAGAGCAGACATTGAGTAATTTAAGAGGCATCAGCAGTTATAATAGTGAGCTAGCAATACGAGAGAAACATAAGAGGCAGTATGACGCAGTAAGACGTTGGGCGTTAAGGGCGGGTAAGATCCGTATTTCGTATAATGCTTTTTTTACTTTTCTGGTGTATTTCGCAGGTGTCATCGTTATTTACAGTGGCGTTGCCAGTATTCAGTCAGGCCAAATGACGATAGGTGTGCTTATCAGTTTCCTAATATACGTCAGATTTTTAGCGATGCCGGCACGCAGTATTGCGCTAATTCCTATTAATCTGCAGGCCAGTCGCGCTGCGGCTGATCGGGTGATAGCTGTGTTGCGAATGCAACCTCAGGTACAAGATCAGAAAAACAAAATTACACTGAATGTCAGTAACGGCGAGATTAGTTTTAATGCTGTTTCCTTTGCCTATCCGGATAGTTCATATCTGGTTTTTAATAACGCGTCTATCGAGATACATGCGGGTGAAACGGTTGCACTGGTAGGGCCAAGCGGCTCCGGAAAATCCACGTTGGCGCTACTTTTATTGCGTTTTTTTGATCCTCAACAAGGGGTGGTTTCAATTGATGGGATTGATATAAAAACGGTATCCCTTGCATCATTGCGTAACCAAATCTCCATAGTCTGGCAAGAGCCGTTTTTGATAAATGGCACGATCAAGGAAAACTTATTGCTGGCTAACCCCAAGGCGACTGAAGATCAAATGATAAAAGCATGTCAGTCAGGATTTGCCTGGGAATTTGTAGAAAAACTGGAGCAGGGTATTGATACGGTTATTGGAACAAAAGGCAGCAGCTTATCTGTGGGACAAAAACAGCGCCTTGCCGTCGCCCAAGCGTTTCTACGCGATACGCCGATATTGATATTGGATGAAGCCACATCAGCACTCGATAGTCATTCAGAACAAATGCTTGTTGAAGCGATTAATTTGCTGCGAAAAAACCGCACCACATTGATTATCGCGCACCGCTTTTCGTCGATCCGCAGCGCTGACCGAATATTATACTTTAACCGCAACGGCGCTATTACATCGGGCACCCATGACGAGTTGGTAAAGATGATTGCGGATTATAAAGACGCTGTGGACTGGCAGACCAGTAGTTACGTCCGAGAATAGAGAACCTGCTACAGGGGGGTTCCAGCCAGCTCGTTTATGACACAAAGCACAGGTATACAAAGATATTAAAGAACTGTTTAAAGAGCTCTTTAAACAGTTCTTTAAACAGTTCTGAATTAAAAAGGGCTATCACACGGATAGCCCTTTTTTAAGATATGTTAACGACCTATTCTCGAACCATGGCTAAAGATCTAAAACCAACGATCTAGCAGTGGTACTGAACTTGTACGTATTAAACTGCGGGTACTACTGGTGTCACTGGTGCTGCTGGTGATGGTGCTGGACCAGGAGCCGGTGCAGGAGTTGCAGGAGCCGGTGCTCCACCACCCATCATGCCCATACCCATGCCACCCATACCCATGCCGCCCATACCCATACCCATACCCATACCGCCCATTCTACCCATAAGAACCTCCTTATCAAAGTTTGAAAAAATTGATTGATTTCGGGTTAACTAATTTCTTTCGTGACTACAATCTGAGATAAAAAATAAAATCAGATATCACTTACCACCCCACGTGGCGTCGTTCCACTTAATTGTCTTGTTTATCGTTGCTTTCTTTGCTTTTTAAGTAAGCTAAAAAGCATTAGTAAAACTGCAAATAATTATTTGACAATAAGCCCCGGTAGAATCGACTGCTACTAGCTTAACATGCTTAATTTTTGCAGTAAAGTCCGGAGTATTGCTACCATTGAATGGTGGCAATATAGCACAAAATATACTTTACATAATGAAAGGATGGGCGCGCTGTTTTTTGCTTTTCTTGACAATAATTGGACTATTTAGGTAGTGTGGAACGAGATAAGGATAAGGTTTTTGCGGATCATGCTATTCAATGAATGTAAGCTATCATGTGACGTTTTTCTATAGTGAGTGTTCGATGAATAAATCAAAGGATGAATACAGTTATGAATACAGTTGCTGATCTTTACCCCGATCCTGCGTCGGATTATAAAAAGCTGATAGAGAACTCATACATGGCGATGCCAAGAGAAAGTTTGCCGCCACTGGTAGATGAACCTGGGGTGCCACAAAAGGAATTTGTACCTGATTGGAATAGCGCTTGTTTTTGTTCTAGCGGAAAACGTTTTGGGTTGTGCTGTGGGTCTGGCGAAGCAATTCGGCTTCCGCCATATGGCTTGTTTCTGTTTGAAAATTATCTGGATACAAAGACCGTAAAAAGCCTCCGCGCGTTTGCTGATGATCGTGATGGGCAGCGCTTAGAGGTCATCGACGACAATAAATCGACGCCGGATAATATCGTTAAGGCACTTGATGAGCGGCGAGTGACCGAGTCTGTCGATTTGGGTGAGCGTCAACAAGAAGTGGACGATATTATGCAAACTGCATTTATTGATTTGGCTGATAGGTGTCTGGGTAAATCACTCGACTGGTTAGAGAAACCCAGTTTAATGCGTTATCGCAAAGGTGGATATTATGAGCGCCATGCTGATAGCGAAAACAGGGATGCTGATAGTGGAACCTGGCACAAAGTTATCGACCGTGATCTGAGTATGTTGATTTATTTAAATGACGATTTTGAAGGCGGGGCACTGAGTTTTTATAACTTGAATTACCAGGTTCGTCCTCGTGCAGGTGCCGCGGTGCTATTTCCTTCCGGCCATCGTTATTTGCACCAGGCTGAACCCGTCACGCGGGGTGTGCGTTACGCTCTCGTTAGCTGGGCATCGGTGCGCGGTGTTACAAAAATAGCGGTTCAGCCTCCTAAATTAGCTATTTTGTTGGGACAATAAAATTAGCGAGAAAAGTGGGCAGAACAATAATGTAGTTACAACGATTTAGTTACAACGATTTAGTTACAACAATGTAGCTACAACAATGTAGCTACAACAATGTAGCTACAACAATGGACCAGCTAATAAGTCGTCAGGATAATTGTCTGTCAGAAGTTGGCGTGCAAGCCGGTCTGCAGTGTCTATTTCTGTTTTATATTTTGAAAGCAAGCGATCAATATCTTCGGTGCGGCGTTGTGGACTGTAGCTTAATTTGCTGTTTTTCGAATAGATACCGAACAAGCTATTTATTTGTTCTGATGTCTTAATGTTGTCTATGAGTTGCAGGCCAAAGCTGTGTCCACAGGCCTCTATAGATTCACGGGGTTGTGCAAGCAGGGTATTAATGTCGAGACTGTGTAATTTGTCAGGAAAATGCTGCCAGGCTTCAAGATACAGCGCGATATTATAGCTCCAGTAAACTGCGGCCATCTGAGCATAGCTCTTTTCGCCAATCGTCAATTTGTCAGGTAGCGTTAATAGTCGTGGTGTATTTGCACTGACAGCCTGATATCTAGAGCGAATCCATTGACATCGATTGGCAACTTTCAAACAGGCTGCTACAAACTCGGCGAGTGGCGTATACATAAATAAAATAGGAATATCACGTGGGCAACCGAGCAGTTTAATCATCATGGGATTAGCAAAATCATTCGTCTTGATTACTGCTCCCTGGTTGGAAATGTATCTTCGTGAAAGCAGGCGTAAAATCCAATCCAGCCAGTCGTTCTTTTGTTGTTCGGTGTCCGTTGTTTGAGAATTGATATACGTTTGTAAATTCCCCAAAATTTCCGGTTCACGTAAGGGTAAACAATTGAATACTGCCCCCAGAGCTTGCGCCATCAAGGTTGAGCCACAAAACGCAGTATGAAAAATATAGGTTGATGGTTGCCAGGCTATGCCTTGGACCATGTGTTGTAATCGTTGCAGTTCTATTTCAACGACGCATGAACCGCGTATTCGACCGGGATCTAGAAACACACTTTCGCTGTACCAACGCGGCGACATTTTTACGAACCAGGCTTTGTGTTCAAAAAAATCGATGCGCGCAGGAAACAGATCAGGCGTTGTCGTGAATGTATTCAACGCCGTATCCATTTGTGCTGTTAATTGTCCATTTGTTTCAGTGCTGCCATTGTTTGTCAGGCGTGCAACAATATCAGCGTTGCCGGCAGTGCGATTGGTGATGCCGCAGCACTGTGCGTAACATAGTCCGCTATCACAGGGACAGGGTTCATGCATTTCTGGCTTGATCATGATTCAAAGAGTAAACTATCTCGATGAAAATTGCTTATTGTGGTTATGATTTTTTTAGCGCGGCGCTTGGAGCGTTGCTGGAAACGGGGCTGGACGTTTACCGGGTTTTTACCGTGCCATGTGATAATTGCACTGATTATAACCAGTATATCTATGATTTGTGTCGTCAATACCAGTTGCCAGTTTCAGAACAACGGGTGGACGAAAATACTGTTTTACGGCTTCAAGAAGAAGGTTGTGAATTACTAATTACAGCTGCGTATTACGCCAAAATTCCGAATTTGACATCAGTGAATATATTGACAAATAAGACGATAAAAGGGATTAATATTCATCCTACGTTGTTACCGATTGGGCGAGGCGTGATGCCTTTGCCATGGGTCGTTCTCAACAGTCTCGATCAAGGCGGTGTGACGATACATAAATTGACCCAGAAATTTGATGCTGGTGATATTTTGCAGCAGCAGTCCTTTTCGCTGTCTGATCACGAAACGCTGGAATCCTTATCCGCCAAAGTCCAACTGGTTGCAAAAGATCTACTGTTAGAAGTCATTCGTGATTTTGATCGATATTGGGATAATGCAAGACCACAGGGAAATGCCGCAAGCAAGTGGCCACGACCCGATAACGCACAACGAACGCTGGATTGGCGTAAATCCGTTGATGAACTGGATCGTATTTGCCGGGCGTTTGGAAAATCCGGCTGCTACGCTCAATTTGATAATAAAGAATGGATTGTCAGTGGGCTTAACGCCTGGACACAATCCCATCATTACGAGATCGGATCCGTTATTCATCAAACTAACACAGAAATGATTATTGCTGCGTCAGATGGTTTGGTGAGTTTATTATATTTCAGGGCGCTAACGTGAACTTGGTGATAAAGTTATCGCTCCTGCATAACCATAACTAAGGTAGCGCAATAGGCAGCGTATTTGCGATAGGCTGCCTATCTTATCCTACTACCTTCCTCCGCACTTCCCCTGAAATTTTTTCAAAGTTAATCCAGTGTTCGCGAAACTGATCTGATCCGAGTTTTTCGAAACAGTCTTTAGAAACAGTTCTGAAACCGTACTTTGAAACCGTACTTTGAAACAGTGGACCCTATTATTTTAGGTATATTGTCCACGATAACGAACAAAGAAAATACTATCAGGCTCGATACATTTAGTCAAAGCTCTGCTGACGCCCTTATAATAAAATCGAGCTTTGATGTGGTCGCCTTCATACGCTCGCAGAAATTTCGCCAACCAGTTTAAACATGACGCAATAAATCATCCGTGTAAAAGCAAAAAAGGAGCACCTAACAGCAGCAACTCCTTTTTATTACAACATATTGTTACAACTTATAACTTAATCTAGTGCCTGGATTATGGCACTAGATTATAGTTTTTAGCGTTATGCAGCTGTTAGATCGATCTAGTATTGATGAACAATAAGTTGATGA
>CAZWBV010000049.1:6442-12526 GCA_964632225.1 uncultured Gammaproteobacteria bacterium
CAATAAGTTGATGAACAATAAGCTAATGAACAATTAAGCGGATTACATGCCGCCCATACCACCCATGCCCATACCGCCCATACCACCCATGCCCATGCCACCCATGCCCATACCGCCCATACCACCCATTCCCATGCCCATATTATTTCTCCTCAATTGAAGTATTTATGACTCTAGCTAGAGTTAGCATTGTTGCCGGTAAAATAAGTGTCAGGCCAACTTGATACCGAGTTATGATTACAATAAGGTAAATAATGTAAGCAAAACTCGGTAACAAAGTTAGACTAAAGTCACTTTTCATTTGGCAGAATACTAACCAACCAAAAAATAAATCCCACTTCCCTAAAGCAAAGTGATGATTAAATGTACCAAATTTATGGGGGGGTGTCAAAATGTTATAAGCTTATAACTATTTACGAAAAAATGTTGTAGCCTTATGATATTGTCGACAATATCGAGGATTACATATAAAAAATGCCGTTAATTAGGGTAAAAATTCATCTATTTAGTGTGTGATTATTAGATTGGGTCTAATGAATTGAAGAAAAAACCATGTTACAAACCGGGCGGGGTCGTGTGTGACTAGCAATGAAAATAATCAAATAAAAGACCGGAACTTGTTTTATTTATCGGCTGCTTTTTTATTACTATCTGGTATTGCCAGTTTAACGTATCAAGTTACCTGGGTGCGGCTATTAGGGTTAAGTATGGGCTCAACCAGTGCTGCCATCAGTACAGTACTGGCCGCCTTTTTTACGGGCCTGGCACTGGGCAGTTATCTTGCCGAGCGCATTACGCGCCATCGTATTGATAATCTACGGCCCTATATCTTTCTCGAAATTATTATTGGTATATCGGGATTGGTTTTATTGCCCGTGTTGTTAAACCTGGATTCGGTCATGGCATTAATGCCTGAACTGGGTGCTACGTTACCCATGAAGTTTGTTATCGCTATGGCACTGCTTATTTTGCCGACGCTTTGTATGGGCGCAACCTTTCCTGTGATGGCATCCATTATGATTCGTCGCCAGGCGGACATGGGGCTGCGTATGAGCCAGTTGTACAGCTTGAACACAGCCGGTGCTGTTGCTGGCGCGTTTTTGTCCGGGTTTGTATTTATCCCTAACTGGGGATTGGACGGTTCAATTTTTATCGCGTTTTTCATCAATGCCGGCATTGTGTTAATGGCAGTGTATATAAACCGTAGTTTGCAACTTCCGGCAATCGAAACAGCATCAACTGTTCCACCAAGTTACGACCGTAACGACAGCAATGAAAGTAACAAAAGTAACAAAAGTAACGAAAGCGTAACTGAGAATGTCTCCATTAAGGCACAAGCACCCCTGCGTTTTCAGGCCATCATCGTTTTATTTGTTACCGGATTTGTTGCGATCGCCACCGAAGTCGGTTGGACCAAGTTTTTAGTTATTTTTGCCGGAACCACGATTTATGGCTTCGCAGCGATACTCACTATCTTTTTAACTGGCATTGCTGCCGGGTCGTGGGCGATAAAATCTCGCATTGAAACCATGCGCTCGCCGCAACTCTGGATGGCGGTGGGATTGATTTTATTGGGTGCCAGTTTATTAGTAACCCGTGCTGGGTTAAGCGTTATGCCGAATATCTATCAGGCGATTAATCATTTTCCTGCCCCCGATATTGTGGTGCACGGCGTTAAGTATGGTTTTATATTTTTATTATTATTTATTCCGACGTTTATATTTGGCGCGTTATTTCCGATTAATTTGAGCTTGTATTGCGGTAACTTGCGCGGTATTCGATCGCGCATTGGCAAAGCCTACGCGGTGAATACATTGGCCAGCATATTTGGCTCAATATTTGCTGGGTTCTGGATTATTCCCGAATTCGGGACCGATTGGTTATTAACTGCAATGGCGGCACTGATACTCGTGTTGCCGTTTTTGTTTATTCCATCCATTACCTTGACTAAATGGCGTGTGGGTATTGTTGTCTTTGCGATGATTGCGTTTACTGGTAATTGGGCACTGCCGCATCTGGATTATAAAAAGCTTATTGCGTCAGTTGGTTATGATGATGATTTAATTGCGGGTAAGGAACACAAATTTTTGTTTCTCAAAGAAGGCAAAGCTGGCGTAATCAGCATGATTACTTTTAATGGTAAACAGGTGAAATTACAAAATAATGGACTAAATGAATCTTTCATTGATATAGAGGATGAACACAACTCGTTGGTGGTCGAGTCGATGTTGGGCTTGATGCCTTATTTTCTTCATGAAGATCCGAAAAGCGCATTTGTGGTGGGTTTTGGCGGTGGTATTACGACCAAGGCATTGACATACACTGATTTGCAATCAATACGTGTGGTTGAGTTAGAGCCGGCGGTGATTGAGGCGGGGCGTGCTATTGTTGATGGTGAAATTAAAGCGTTGCAAGATCCCCGGGTGCAATTAAGTATTAATGATGCACGTAATACGTTGCTTGTTGAGGAAGCGACCTACGATATGATTGTTGCACAACCCTCCCACCCTTGGCGCGCTGGTGCGGCTAACGTATTTACCAGAGAGTTTTTTGAAGTTGTTAAATCACGACTGAACCCGGATGGTATTCACGGGCAATGGATAAACCTTTTTAACATGGATGTTACTACGTTACGCGCGCTGTTTAATTCCTATTTGGCGGTGTTTCCCGAGGTCATTAGTTTTGCTAATTTGAAATCCGGTGATTTCTTATTGTTTGGTTCGCAAAAAAAATTGATTTTTGATTTTGATCGAGTGTCTGTACGATTTCAAAGAGAAAACATCAGCAAGCTGTTTGCCAAGCATGATATTTTTAAAGCGGAGCAATTATTATGGTATTTCGCGTTATCACGCCAGGAAATACAGGATGCCGTGGGTGACAGTCCGTTTAATACCGATAGGAATATTCTTTCTGAAGTACGCTTATCAAAAATAATTAAAAAGCCAACGGGTGATGAAGATCCCTATGCTTTTCTCAGAAGTCACTTTACATTCGATGTGCTGCCTTATTTGAAAGAACAACAAGCGCCGCAACAGCTTTATAAACTAGGGCGGTACTTTTTATTTTGGGGCACCCCTAAAATCGCAAAAATGATTGCAAAACAAATTACAAAAATCGATGAACTCCGGGGTAGAGGGCTCGATTATGAAATTTTATGGCGGGCGGGTAACCTGGATGCCGCAATAGCGCTATATGATCAGCACCAGGAATGGCTGGATGATACCCGCAAGCAACAGATTGTCGCGTTGGTTGATATGGGGCGTATCAGAAAAGCCGAAAAAATAATCGCAGACATAAAAGATAAAAAACAACGTCACCTAGCAACTGCTTATTTATTGTACGCCAAGAAAGAGTGGAAAACATTAGCGAGTGTAAAGCCACTTACTGATGATGAAAAAAAATGGCAATTGATCGGTTTAGCGCAACAAGACTTACAACGTGCGGGCAAGCAATTAAGTGATCTGATCCCAACGGGGTCAACGGCAGCGGAAATACCCCAGCTAAGGGTTCTGGTGCAATATTTTGCGTTATTGGGTAAAGAGACAAAGCTGGACAGAGCATCCCGGCAATTGGTAGGGGCAATAGAGACGCAAACAAAACAATTATCAAAATACGCCGAGGTGGCCCTGAAAGCGGAAAATCGACAATGGGCGCAATCTATTTTACATAAAATGGGGCGCTTAAATTCGCCTGCCACGACCATGGCCGATTTAAAGGAAAAAATTGATAAGCTAAAACAACAACAAATTGATATTAAATTAGTCGATGATCAGCCTGGGTAGATATCATTACCCGGATTGTTAAATTCGTTTTCAAACGTATGGATTAATTTTTAATCCAACCCACCACAGTTAGTTTATATTTTCATCAAACTCATCGCATGCTTGACTCTTTTTGATAACGATAAGTTGTTTCCGTTAACTAAAAGAGTATTGACACCTTGTATTCGATTGTTCTAGGATCGCAGACGCGTTGATAATTGACTATTTTTGTAAGAAGAAAGTAATATCTGAATATACTTATATTCAAGCGATTATTGATACAATTTATTAATACATCGACAGTGTAAAAGTGATACGAACAAAGTAATAACTTGTAATACAAAAAAAGTAATAACTTAAAAAAAATAAAAAGATATTTTTATTGAAGATTAGATTAGCAAAGTCAAGGGGAGTGTTGGTTGTAGGGAGCCTAACCAGGACGTTGGGTGACCTTTATTTTCATAGGTACACGTGCAGAATGATGATATTGATGTCTAGCGTACCGTTCCTCGCAGTAAATGTGTTTCGTCATTTATTATTTATTATATTGACGCCGCATCCATATCCTAACTTTGAAATTAGTCATGTATATGAAGTTAGATGCTACTAATTAATTAGACAATTTATTGTTAGATAGGTAGTTTGACAACTAAGAAGTTGAAAAACGGACGAAAAAATTTAAAAGCACTGTAACAGGTGGACGTATTCTTATTGTTTGCATTTTTTGTTAATGCAAGCGGTGGATAGAGTGACGTCGAAGGGTTACAGTATTTATTTTAAAGTAAAGAATCAGGATAAATTAATATGAAGGCATTGAAGTACCTTTTAGCTTCAACATTTGTGACCGTATTTTTTATTGTTGGATCAAGCCATAATCTTACTTTTGCCGTTGATGCGAAGCCACCAGGCGGTAGTCACGATGGTGTTGATGTGCCCCAGCCGATCGAATTTCCGCATGACATTCATGTAGAAATAAATAAAATTAATTGCATGTATTGCCATACCTATGCGCGTCGCAGCAAAGTAGCCGGTATTCCTCCGACCAGTAAGTGTATGGGGTGTCACAAAATAATCGCAACAGATAAACCTCGTATTCAAAAATTAACTGAGTACTGGACTAAGGGTGAATCACCAAACTGGAAGAAAGTACACGATGTACCCGATTTTGTTCATTTTACGCACGAACGTCACATTAAACGATTTGTGTTTGATCAGGATTATCCGGTTGAAGACGTCAAGGAAGTCTGTGCGTTTTGTCATGGTCAAGTCAAGAACATGACTGTTGCGCATAAGGTTAAACCTCTAACTATGGGTTGGTGTGTCAGCTGCCACGAAGCCAATGGTGGTCCGGGTGACTGCTGGAAGTGTCACAAATAATAACTTATCAGTTTACGGTCGATTTTGTGAAACTCGCCTTTTTCTAGCTCAGTTTGTTCGCTCTTTGTTAACTTTTTGCAGAGCAAATTGCAGGACACTAACTAATTAGAGATTGCTTGTATAAACAGGAAGATTGAAACACACTTTTTATAACTCTGGGCGTAGCAGTCCGGTCACTATCGTAAATATAGAATGTAAATAACGAACGCCAATAAACATGAGATTCAAATTATGAATGGACCAGTAAAACGTAGAGACTTTCTTAAAATGATGGGCGTCAGTGGTGTCGGTGGCACGCTGGTTGGCTGCGATTTACCATCGACTGTTACGTTGGAGGAAGGCAAGGAAGACGTGGTTTCCTATTTTATGCCGGAAGAGTATGTTATTCCTGGTGTTGGCGTCTGGTTTGCTTCCACCTGTATGCAATGTAACTCAGGGTGCGGTATTCATGGACGAATACGCGAAGGACGTTTTTTAAAAGTAGAGGGTAATCCAGACTCGCCCATTAACAAGGGCAAAATATGCCAAATGGGGCAATCCGGTGTACAAGTACATTACAATCCGGACAGAATTACCCAGCCAATGATCCGCGAGGGGAGCAGTTTAAAAACGATAACGTGGGAGCAAGCCTACAGCGCGCTAAATCAGAATTTAAATAAAGCAGGTAATAAAGTTGCCTGGTTTTCGGGTACCGTCAGCGGGCATCAATCGGCCCTTATTGCCAATTATCTGGATGCTGTTGGCGCAACGGCGGATGGAAACAAGAGCCACTTTACGCATGAAGTCGTTAATGCTGCAATTTGGCAGGCAGTCAATCAGGACATGCTCGGCGATCCTTTACCGGAATTACATATCAATAAGGCCTCTTTAATATTATCTTTCGGTGCTGATTTTCTGGGAACCTGGATATCGCCTGTTCATTTTGCGGGTAAGTGGGCAGACTTTA
>CAZWBV010000050.1:0-1311 GCA_964632225.1 uncultured Gammaproteobacteria bacterium
TAATTGTTAACGCCCCCTAGGCCGACGTTCAGAAAGTAACTAGCTATATCTTAACTAACAAATTTCGCCCTTACCTCAAAACTTGACTTAGTGAAATTAAATTGAAAAGTCATATTTGACAAAACAATAAGAATTACCTAAGTTACCTATACGACATCTCTGTCTAGCCTACCCTACGCCATTTCTGCATGGCGTTAACAAAAGAATAAGCCCCTGTTTTATATGTGACAATTGAGCTGGACATTGATCATATCGTTACCCAGAAGGCAATTTTAATGGCAAAATCTATTAAATTATCAGACGCATTGATTAATGATGCAACGGCTCATGGAAAAGCTATGCACCGTAGCCCACCCAAGCAAATTGTTGGATAATGCTGTTAAAAAGATAATTGAAAAACCAGATATTGGCGATTTGAAAAAAGGTGACTTAGCCGGTGTTCGTGTTCACAAATACAAGCATGCAAATAAACAGTATTTGTTGGGATATAGATATAGCGGTGTAATCATATTCTCAATTCATCACTGAGTCTTTTGTCTATTTTGTCTATTTTGACTTTATTGAGAATACCGTTTGTAGCACTCTTTACCTTTTTAATAATCGTAATCTGTCCATCATAATAAAAGCAGGATGCTCTGAAACGAGAATGGATTGGAAATTTATTATATCGAACTCAACAGGAAGCGATAAACGATATTCGGAAGTTATGTGGCGATTTATTACAATAATGTTCGAGGGCACTAATCCCACTGGGATGTTGTAATCAATCTACATTCCTGAACGCCGCGCTGCCCTTCTGACGCGTCGACGACTTGCAGATTGGCACCAGTCGAATTATCATCAGTAATGATTTCTTGAAAAACGTAGTAATTTTCTCCCGCTTGCGTCTTTAACGCCACAGACGAAAAATTACCTTCTTCGGATGAAATTTCATGAAACCCAGGTTCAACAGTGAGTTTTAAAAATGTTTTCGACGTGGTTTTTGCAATCAGTTTGCCGTTTAGGCTGATCGGCATTCTGAGATCGGAATTGAGTCCATTTCGATAGATATAAATACTCGCCTTATTTTCTTTCAACTGAAACAATTTTGCGGCAATATCATCTTCGTGGGCAGATGAAGGTTCGGGTTCGGACCCCCCATAAGACGCACACCCCAAACTGCCTGCAGCGAATATAACGACAATCAGCCAACCGAGAAATAATTTGGAACAGGTTTGCACTAACATAACAACATCCCTTTACTAAATTCCGATGTCTATTCCCATGCAAATAATAATGCAATATACAAACTACGTATTCTAACTATACATA
>CAZWBV010000050.1:1411-10212 GCA_964632225.1 uncultured Gammaproteobacteria bacterium
AACTATACATACCATATTTTACATATTTAATGAACCGAGGGTATCACACCTACCTGGGGCATGTCAGCCAGTCCGGTCTCACGCGCATGTTCTTGGAACCCTTGATTTTTCCAGAAAAAAGCACCCGGCATGGTCGTCGGAATGACTAAAACATAAAATAAAGCCCGCCCAATCAATGCAGTAGCAAGAATAACAATCGCGGAGACGCTCAACACCAGCAAGCCGACGGAATCCTCAAGTACGCCGCCAGTCCCGGTCAACGCAAGATAAAGTGCCAACCCCGCCCCGATCCCCAAACCTATATTTCGGGCGATATACGTTTTACCAAACGTACTGGTTTGTTCCTGCATGGCCGCTGCCGCTTCACCACCTTGTTGTTTTAAGTAGCTTGCGTGTGCGATT
The DNA here is from genome assembly GCA_964632225.1 of uncultured Gammaproteobacteria bacterium. Classification (GTDB taxonomy): domain Bacteria; phylum Pseudomonadota; class Gammaproteobacteria; order SG8-11; family SG8-11; genus JAADIM01. Next base: position 1,814 of record CAZWBV010000050.1, read on the forward strand.
AACCCTGCGCCTTCAATACAAATTCCTGCCAATAAAGGCCAGATCAATATCTGTAGCAACTCAGCATACGATTGCCCCTGAAAGTAGAGTACAAACGCAAACGTCACAACGACGACCAGCGCACCCAGCGTCAACATATTACCGTAAAATGCAGTTAATACCTGCCAGTGGTCCCAATAGGGACGTGCCTTGATTCTATAAATACTGTGCATTGCAAACAATGCAATTGGACCCACCGCCGCCGCACCCCAGCCACACAGAGAAATCGCGCTATTAACCAGTCCGTTGGGAAGCCAGGTTAGTAAACCCGAAAACGTATATAAAAGTGTATACGCAAGCAACAAATTAAAGAACACCGCGACCGCAGCGACTTCACGACTGACGGGTGAATAACGCAAATTATTAAAAGCACGGTAAAACCGATGCGGTTTACCTAAATGCATCGTCGAGGTGACCAAAGCATACGTTTGAATCGCCAATAGCGCGAATAACAACCCAGAATAGGCCGTTGAATGCGCTTCAATGACAGACCCAAACCCTAAGTAAGGTGCTAAAAACAGCGCCAAAAATGCCCCCACCACTGCTTGCGTGATCAATGTAAATAATACAAGCGGATCTTCTCTGGAACGTAATTTTTTAAAGTTCCATTGCCGCGTTTTCTTACGCAATGCCGCTTTGACTTTATACTCACCCTGCCCCTGCTCATCGCGCTGATAGCGAATCGGCATCGTATCTGGGCGTGTCATTTCACGTGGCAGTGTTTTATTTTGCTGAAAGCGGATATTAGGATGAGTAATTTCCGGCGCAGGAAAACCAGGTATATTCATTTTTATTTGCTCGCGATTATCGGGCGTTGACTCAACAATACCAAAATCCAACGCTCCCCCTAAACAGGCCGCCGCGCACGCGGGTTTTAACCCCACTTCCAATCGGTCAACACACATATTACATTTTGATACCTCTCCCTTTATTGGATCGAGTTGCGGCGCATTATACGGGCAAACCCAGGTGCAATAACCACAGCCAAAACAAATATCCGGATCTTGCAAAACAGCACCGTATTCTGCAAATTTTGTATAGGCCCGTGTCGGGCAGCCTTTTAGACAAACCGGGTTATCACAATGGTTACACGCCATTGAGATATTTAACCGTGTGTATGCAGGATAACTACCTCCCTCAACATAGCCAACAGAACGGAAACTCAAATGCGGCGGCAAATCATTCTTTTCACTGCAAGCCGCTTCACATGCATGACAACCGATGCAATTGTCTGCGGTGAAATGAAACCCGTGTTGTTTGTAGCGGTTAGGATTAGATCCGACGCTTGAATCAGCATTAATATTTAAACTTTTTCCGGTTAACGCGTCGTTTTCGTCAACCGTATTAACTTCCTTACCCCACTGATTCTTTTGCGGCACATCAACATCCGGAATAAAGGCGTAAACAGCTTCGTCTTTTCTGCTTTCAAACATAATATATCCTTAGGCCCTAATAACTTCGCGCCGCTTTATTAACGACCGCCGCCGCCGCTTGTTGTACAACAGGCTCTACCTTAACCGAACAGTGTTTAAACGCCGGTTGTCTGGAATACGGGTCAAGCAAGCCCAGCGTTAATCGATTAACACATTCATGAAAATGAAAAGGAATAAACACCATGTTATAGGCAACACGGTGGGTTAATTGTACAAGAACAACACTGTCCCCCCTTCTTGATGTCAGCCGTGCATAAGTCATATGTTCTATGCCTAATTCCGCAGCCGAATCTGGATTCATCTCCATATACGGTGTTGGACTGAACTTATTCAAATTACCAATTTTTCCGGTACGGGTACGCGTGTGAAAATGCTCGACAACGCGCCCACTATTAAGCCAAAACGGGTAGTCTTCATCGGGCACTTCATTATTATCGACAAACGGTAGCGGTATTAGCTTGGCTTTTCCATCAGGATATTGAAACACGCCATCTTTATACAAACGTTGCGACCCAGGGTCATCTTCATCTTTACATGGCCATTGTAATCCACGGTTTTTTTCGATTTTTTCATGCGTCATGCCAGAGATATCCAGAAAACGTCCCTTCGACAGTTCGCGCATCTCATCAAAAACAGCGGAGGCGGTTTCCGGAAAATGGATCTTGTTGCCATTTTCGAATCGTTTTGCGAGTTGGCTGAATATCCACAAATCAGGCTTGGATTCTTTAAAAGGCTTTAATACGTTACGAATCAAGTTTACGCGTCGCTCGGTATTGGTCATCACACCTTCTTTTTCCGCCCAAATCGCACCCGGCAGATACACGTGCGAATACTCGTTTGTTTCGACATCCGAATAGGCATCCTGTACCACCATGAATTCCAGTTTTTCCAGTGTCTTACGAATACGCGGGGTATTGGGCATGGATGTCATTGGATTCGTTGCAATTATCCACAACCCTTTAATTTGCCCGGTTTCAATGGCAGGAAATATATCAGTCTGAAACAGCCCGCGTTTTTTCGGGAAAAAATCTGCATCAATACCCCAAAACTTCGCAATGTCCTCGCGGTCTTTCTCTTTTTCAAGTGCACGATAGCCTGGTAATCCAGAACACGATGACCATTCCCGTGTACCCATCGCGTTGCACTGGCCGGTAATTGACAGGCTGGTGCCGCCAGGTTTACCTATATTGCCTGTTATCAGGTTTAGGCTGTTAATACCGACAACCCCATCTGAACCATGTGTACTTTGATTGATACCCATCGTCCAGATCGACATGCCTGCGTTCGCTTTTGCATACAAGCGCGCCACGTTGCGAATAGTATCTTCATCAATACCGCAAATACGCGATGCCGACACGGGATCATATTGCGCGACCAGTTTAGAAAATTCGTCATATCCTGTGGTATGCGCTTTAATATACGCTTGGTCTTGCAAATCTTCGTCCAAAATAACATGCGCCAGACTATTTAATAATACGACATCCGTTCCCGGTGTAATGGGTAAATGCATATCCGCCATTTGCGCGAACATCGTCACTCTTGGATCAACAACGATAACCGGAAATTTTCTTTTTTCCAACGCTTGCCGCAAACGCCAATAAATAATGGGGTGCTGCTCGGGTAAGTTCGAACCAAGGGCAATTAAACAATCGGTATGGGAAAAATCATCATAACAACCCGGTGGACCATCTGAACCGAAAGAGCGTTTATAGCCTGACACAGCGGAGGCCATACATAAGGTTGTATTGCCATCATAGTTATTAGTACCAATGACACCGCGTGCTAACTTACCCAGTGTATAAAATTCTTCCGTAAGAATTTGCCCGGTGGAGACAATAGCAAAGCTATCCCGACCATATTTTTCCTGGATACGTTTAATTTCGGACGCTGTTTTGTCTAAAGCCGTATCCCAATTGGTTTCACTAAAAGAATCAAATATTTTTTCACGTATAAGCGGGACTTTACCGCGGTTCGCGGAATAAAATAATTCGTGTTCAAAAATACCTTTTAAACACAATTTACCCTGATTGACATCCGCGCCCCCTACACCACGAGATGCAACACCTTCGCCCTTTTCATTGATACCGACCTCGATAGAACAACCAGTGGAACAATACCCGCACGTCGTATAAACCCACTCTTTAACCCCTTTATCAGGTATTTTAATTGGAATTTTTTGGTTTCGTCCAAATAGCATATGTCGTTTCTCTTAATTGATGTTATTCATGTTTATAACTAAATGGCTAAAAATATGATCCCGCCTTCGATTTTGGTTTGATATACACCAGCACAACCTTCATCAGGTGCCACAGCCTGCCCATCTTCCAATTTAATCTTCCAATTGTGCAACGGGCAAGTAACCGTATGATCGTGCACAATACCTTGTGATAAGGGACCTTGTTTGTGCGGACATTGATCGCGCAAGGCAAAAATACGGTCATCAGCAGTTCGAAAAATAGCTATGTCCCCTTGTGAATATTTCACAACGCGCGCACCCAGTTTTGGAATTTCCTCTATGTTACCAATTTCCAACCAACTCGATGCCTCACTTGAAGGCATACTTGACGATTTGGTTGAAGACTTGACTGCTGCCTGCATAATGCTACTCCTACTATTCAATATCATTAAACCTACAGTTATTAACAACTACAATTATTAACAAACAGTTGTTAACATTAAGCATTTTCTACTATTTTTATAGGCTCAAATTCATGTTTATCGACACCGTCCGATGCCCGCTCTGCCCAGGGGTCAATTTGCGCGTATTTTTGTGACTCTAAAAACCGTTTATAAAGCGCTGCCCGATTTATTTCATTTTCAACTATTTTTTCTTTAACATACGAAAGACCGACGCGTTCAATCCAAGGGGCGGTCCGTTCCAGATAACGGGCTTCTTCCCGATAAATTTGCATAAAGGCACCCGCGTATTCTTTTACTTCTTCTTCTGACGTAACACGGCACAATAAGTCCGTTACCCGCACCTTAATGCCACCATTACCGCCAACGTGAAGTTCCCAACCTGAATTCACGCCGACAACACCAAAATCCTTAATCGTTGCTTCAGCACAATTTCGTGGACAACCGGAAACTGCCATTTTAAATTTGTGCGGCGTCCATGAACCCCAAGTCATTTTTTCAAGATCAACCCCCATTTGTGTCGAACCTTGAACTCCAAAACGACACCATTCCGAACCAACGCAGGTTTTTACGGTGCGCAAGGCTTTACCATAAGCATGCCCTGATACTAATCCGGCCTTATTGAGATCTTTCCAAACGGCAGGAAGTTGCTCTTTCTTTACGCCAAATAAATCAATGCGCTGCCCACCTGTTACTTTCACATCGGGAATATTAAATTTATCTGCTACATCGGCGATTGCCCGCAATTCATTCGGTGTTGTCACGCCGCCCCACATACGTGGCACAACTGAATACGTCCCGTCTTTTTGAATGTTGGCGTGCGCACGCTCATTAATAAACCGCGACTGATAATCGTCACGACTCTCTGCAGGCCAACTCGAAATGACATAATAGTTAACAGCGGGCCGACAACTCGCGCAACCATTGGGTGTACGCCACTTTAAAAAAGACATGACCGCCACAACGCTGGTCAGCTTCTGATCACGAATGGCCTTTCTTACCTCATCATGCGGATGTTCAGTACATTTACACATCGGTGCATGTTCAGGTGCTTCATAATCGCCAACCGTGGACGCTAATATCTGCTCGACTAAGCCTGTACAAGAACCACATGACGCTGCCGCTTTGGTATGCAGCCTGACGTCATCGACTGTAAACAGGCCCTTTGTTGTAATCGCTTTTACGATATCCCCTTTGCAAACACCATTACAGTCACAGACCTGCATGTCAGCGCTCATTTTCGATGCTGCATTTTGCCCACCGTGACCTGCATCCCCTAAATGCGCTTCACCGTATAGCAAATGACCGCGCATATCGCTGATATCCGTCTCTTCGCGCATTAAATGAAAATACCAGGCACCATCAATCGTATCGCCATATAAGACAGCACCGTGCAAACGATTATTTTTAATGACTAATTTTTTATAAATACCTGAATTTGAATCCTTCATGACAATATTTTCAGTGGTGTCATCACCATGAAAATCACCTGCAGAAAATAAATCAATGCCGGTTACTTTTAATTTAGTGGACGTTACAGAACCTTCGTAACGGCCATAACCCAACTGAGCAAGGTGATTTGCGCATACTCGAGACATTTCAAATAACGGCGCAACCAAACCATAGGTTTTATCCCGGTGTTGGATGCATTCGCCGACGGCATAAATGCGTGGATCAAACGTTTGCAACGTATCGTTTACCACGATACCGCGATCACAATGAATACCGGCCTCTTTTGCTAATTTGATATTCGGGCGAATACCCACTGCCATCACAACAATGTCAGCATAAATCTCAGAACCATCTTTGAAGCGAACACTTTTTACTCGATCTTCACCCACGATGGCTTCTGTTTGTTTTTCCATTAAAAAATGTAAGCCACGATTTTCTAACGATGTTTTAAGCAAATCAGCGGCATCTCGATCAAGTTGCATATCCATCAGGTTATCCGATAAATGAACAACCGTGACACTGATGCCCTGTTGCATTAATCCGTTCGCGGCTTCCAACCCCAAGAGACCACCGCCAATGACCACTGCGTGTTTACGCGTTTTAGCGGCATCAATCATCAAATTGACATCGTGAATATCTCGAAATGTAATAACACCGTCTAAATCATTACCGGGGATAGGAATAAGAAACGGGATCGAACCCGTTGCGATCAGCAGGCGATCATAATCTATTGATAAACCTTTTGCATTAATGACTTTACGTTCCTTTCGATTAATATCGACAATCTCCTGCCCCTTGTGTAATGTGATTTTATTATCGATATACCACTGGTCATCATTCAGTATGATGTCGTCTATCGTTTTTTCGCCCGCAAGCACAGGTGAGAGCAATATACGATTGTAGTTTCCATACGGCTCGGAACCAAACACCGTAATATCATATAAATCAGGGCTTAGTTTTAATAATTCCTCGATAGTTCGCATGCCCGCCATACCATTACCAATAAGGACCAATTTCTCTTTCATTCAAAACACTCCATGGAAATATTTGTCGACTCTCTCCGCTAACTTGCATGGCAACATGCATGCCATCGCGCCGATGTTACCCGGTAATGCCACTATGTTATTGTTTTTTCTATTTATTAAACTAACCTAACACGAAGGGAATGCAACCAATTTCACGAAAACGACGCACCAGAGCAGCGCAAAAAAGAGGACAGATCTTCAAACATGGTGCATTAACGGTCGAGTTGAAATGGCTAGAACAGGGAATAATCTCAGCTTACAAAACCTATAAACGGCTTAATGGAAATATAGAGTAATCCCACAATTATTGATAAATAGACGATTATTCGAAGCGGGTTTTCCTTGAAACTGTCAATAATTGTCCTGTTTCTCCCCTCTCTTTTTAACGCATCAAACTCGTTTCGGATTCTCTTTGATCTTTCGATTTGGTATTCATCGATAAGTGATTTCGCTTTATCCAATAGCGCATCCTCTTTCAACCATATTGCAGGTGATGAAATGCCCCAATTACCGGTTGGCGTTTCATAAAAATCGATGGCATTATGTGATAATAATTCACGCACCTCACTGGCTTCATCATCCTGGACGTTTTTCAGCGAAAATAATTTAACAGGCATTGGTTATATTCTTAATCACTTCTAGTCACTTCTCAGGCAAATTCAACTCAATACCGCCACTGTGAATTTCTGTTGCACCAACATTATTGTCAGTTCGAAACACGCTATCATTTTTTTGAGCAGATTGGAAAAAATAGCCTGCTATACAGCTAATCAGACTGCACACCAATTGGAATTCACGATTTAGCGGTCAGTTAGCACATTTATATTATATGTTATCATTCATTCTCAGGTAACGAGCAGATTTTCGCATAAAAATATAAAATCCCAGACGCTACGGGTATATTACCATTCTACAGATGCAAAGTAAGCGCTAAAAGTAAACGCAAAGTGATTGGGCCACTGGAAATAGTTATTATGGAACACCTATGAAAGATAATAAAATGAAAATACACATAAAACCACTTGCGGTTAAACAATTTATCATCGCTGCGCTCTTTCTCGCCTTCACGTCAGAGGCTTTTGCCTTGCAATGGAATGTTTCCCTTTGGAGTAAGCGCCGCGCTTTCACCGAGCACATAGAAAAACTGGCAGAACTGGTAAATAAAAAAACGCAGGGCGAGTTCAAGCTAAATATTTCTTATGGTGGCCTTTCTAAAAACAAGGAAAATCTGGATGGTATCGCTATCGGTGCATTTGAAATGGCGCAGTTCTGTTCTTTTTATCACAAATCCAAGAACCCAACCATAACCGTCACCGAATTACCCTTCCTTGCAGACGTTTCATTGGCGAAACAAGCTGAAATTTCTCAAAAAGTGTATGCCCATCCCATCGTTGTTAAAGATCTCGCTCGCTGGAATGCAACCCTGTTAATGCCGTCACCTTTACCGCAATACAACCTAATCGGTGTAGGAAAGGCACCCAAGGAATTAACTGACTTTCAGGGCCTTCGTCTACGCGGTCCCGGCGGTATCGCGGGGGTGATGTCAAAATTGGGCACAGTTAAAACCGGCGTTTCTGCCTCTGAAGTTCGCCAAGCCCTTGATTCAGGCGTGATTGATGTCGTGGCTTTCGCTCAACATGCCCACATGGCATTCGGTTCAATCGAAGCCGGGAACTGGGTAACAACTAACTTGAACCTGGGTACGGCGAATTGCCCGGTAGTGGTGAATACTGACGCGCTGAATGCATTGAGCAAAGTGCACCGAAATGCATTGTTGGCATCTGTTGACGAAGCGCTTGCACACTACATCAGC
>CAZWBV010000050.1:10222-12405 GCA_964632225.1 uncultured Gammaproteobacteria bacterium
ATAAATAGCTCACTAGTATAGTTCGTTAGTAAAGTGAGTTATAAATAAAAGTAACACCCGCAGAAGATAAATTATGGCAAGTTCATCAACCGCCTTAAAAGACGATTCTACTCTTAGTCGTGCCGATAAATTTTTTTTTACGATTGAATCAGCGTTAAATCTTATTGGCGGCATTGCGATTCTGGCACTTGTTTTATTAGCAGTGACAAACGTACTTGGCCGTTGGCTTTTTAATCTTCCGGTAACCGGTTATATCGACTGGATTGAACAAGGGATGGTATTTTTCGCCTTTTTAGGCATTGCGTATTGCCAGCGTATGGGTGCGCACATTCGCATGGACATCGTAATCGGTAGATTACGCGGCCGAACACTCTGGGTTTCCGAGTTTATCTCAACGGTGTTGATGTTTGGCATCAGCGTCGTCCTTATCTATGGCTCTTATCTGCATGCCTGGCGTGCATTTGATATCGGGGACAGCTCTATTAATATTGATTTACCCACCTGGCCTGCCAAGTTAGTCGTGCCTGTCGCATTAACCGTTTTGGCGATTCGATTACTCCTGCAAATGTGGGCATATATTCGCGCTATTAAACAAGGGGGGAACAAACCTGTTGCCGTACCTCTAATAGGAAATTTAATCGAAAATGCCGCGATGCAAGCGGATCATGAAACAGACGTTTTATCTGACAAGGAAAAAAACACGCCATGAATTTATTTGAGTCCATGGAAAATCTAGCACCCATTGACATTGGCATTATCGTGACTGGCGTTATGTTTTTATTTGTCATCATAGGTGTACGTGTTGCGTTTGCAGCGGCAATCGCAGGTTTTATCGGCCTTATCTGGATATTTTCAGCTAAGATGGGTTTTGAAAAAGGCTTTGTTGTGGCCGTAAAAATGGCGGGGACGATTCCGCATTCAAAAGTATCCACCATGGCATTGTCACTGATACCGACCTTTATCTTGATTGGCTTTATCGCCTTTCACGCCGGTTTAACACACGCACTGTTCGAAGCCGCCAAACGTTGGCTAGGTTGGTTGCCCGGTGGCATGGGTGTGGCGACTGTATTTTCCACCGCAGGTTTTGCCGCCGTATCAGGGGCATCCGTCGCCACGTCCGCCGTATTTGCGCGTATTGCTATTCCTGAAATGTTAAAACTGGGCTATGACAAGCGCTTCGCGGCTGGTGTGGTGGCGGCTGGTGGCACACTCGCCGCACTGATTCCACCATCCGCCATTTTAGTGATTTATGCCATTATAGTTGAACAAGATGTAGGTGCCCTACTGATGGCCGGTTTCTTACCTGGTATTGTTTCTGCTGTTATATATGCCACGTTAGTGATTGGGCTTGCAAAATCACGCAAAAATTTTGGTCCACCGGTAACCGGTTTTTCATGGAAGCAACGTTTTCAATCGTTACCCGACGTACTTCCTGTTTTCCTTGTCATTGCAATTATTATTATCTGTATTTACGGTGGTGTCGGTACACCCACCGAAGCAGGTGCCTTAGGCGCATTTATTATTTTGTTGATGGCGCATTGGAGTGGTATGAAATGGACGGATTTCAAAAATGCGTTGATGGAGACAGGTAAATTAACGGTGATGATTTTCACCGTTATTTGGGGCGTGTTGCTCTATGTACGCTTTCTCGGTTTTGCCGATTTACCGCATACGTTTGCCACTTGGATCGACGGTTTACAACAAAGCCCGATGCTGATTTTAGTGTTGATCCTGCTCGCCTACGCTGTACTCGGTATGTTCATGGATGCCATCGGCATGTTGTTGCTAACACTGCCAGTGGTTTTTCCGGCAATTATTGCGTTAAATGGCGGCGCAGACGTAACGGCCGCTGAATCCGCCTTTGGTGTCTCAGGTACAGGCTGTGCAATTTGGTTCGGCATTATCGTGGTTAAAATGGCAGAGCTTTGTTTGATAACACCCCCCATAGGGTTAAACTGCTTTGTGGTGGCGAGTGTACAAAAAGACATTTCAGTGCAGGATGTATTTCGTGGTGCTGCACCTTTCTTTTTTGCTGATGCCGTTACTGTTGCAGTATTGGTCCTATTTCCTGGCATTGTGCTCTGGTTGCCAAAATTGGTTTCCTGAGCGTTCGTTGTAAACAAATCCGATTGATTTTTACTGTTGCCCCATCTGTTTCATCATTTGTTCCATCATCTGTTTCA
>CAZWBV010000051.1:0-12351 GCA_964632225.1 uncultured Gammaproteobacteria bacterium
GACCGTGCGCAAATAATCGAACCATCAACATTTGCCAGTGTGGCGGCAGTGGCAACATCCTTAATTCCTCTCAACAATGGGCTGTCAGCATGGAAAGCAATGCCCAACTCTGTATTTATCTGACCAGCAAGTGATGGCAACATATTTGCGGGTAACCCTAACTTTGAATAGCCCGCTTCACTTATAAAGTCCATCTGACCGCCTGCACCACCCACAATAACATTGGAGCCCGCGATATTAGCGCCACCCGACAGGTCGACCGCGATAAAAGGTACTCTGCCGTTTCCACCGGCTCCACCGCCGGCGACAATGCCACATGCTGCTTCGTCCACCGCCATTGCGGCATAGGCTTTAGGTCCTAACATACCAAGCAAGGTTGGCCCAATCACGGCTGCGCCGCCAGCGATTAATCCTTGGCCCAAAAAATCCCGACGAGTGACCGGCTTTTTGTGGTTTTCAAGACGCAATGGCTCATCAAAGTCTAAGTAACGTTTGTTTTCAATATTCTTGGCCATTTTACTTCCTCTCATATTTCTCATGGTTAATTTAGCTTTAGTTTGTATTGATGAACAATTATTGTATCAACACTACGGCACTACCTAAAACCGCTGCACAAGCTGCCTTTACTATCGTTCTCGTTCGAGTCGCGTTGCAATCGGCTGGTGCGTTACAGCCCACTGTTAGCTCACCGATCAATTGATCAAGATCAGGTTGTATTTCTGCCAGCGTTGGCTGGCTACTAAGATTAATACCGACCATCTTATTCACCAAATTGCTGGTAATAATGTCTTGCTTGGCTTGATTGCTGAACGCAATACTGACCGCAGCACCAAATTCAAACGCTGCACCAAAGAAAGCAGTACGTAACCCGCCGTTCTGGTCACCGCTCTCAACTAACGCACTGCAATATTCGAGTGATAGCTTGGCAATACCCACCTGATGAGCAGAGACAAAGCTGCCTAACGCCGGTGTACTGGGTAATTGCTGCTTTATTTCATCAAACGTTGCGCTGGTATCACTTGTTGCTACCCCCGTGAGAACAGACATCGTGTTATTGATCTGTTCAAAGGTACGTAGACCGGCTTCAGGCGATGGGTCGTTCACCGTTAAATCCGGCGTTGCTGTCGGTATCGGTTCCACAACCACATTGGTGTTGCTACCCAGGACTTCGAAAACCAATGTAAATTGATCGGTATCCGGCCCGGTATCTTTAGGTATGACTGACCCTAAACGTGACAGCTCCGTGGGTGACGCAGTAACGGTCATATCAACGTTACGGAAGGCCTGGGCTGTCGCAGGGACATTACCATTCACGCCTATTCTGATATTTTTAACAGGAATATTGGGAGAAACAATATCCGTCGTCAGAACAGGTGCACCAAATACATAACTGAAGGCGTCTAACTCGCTCACATCCAGGCTAATTTTGCTTGTAGTAGTACCTGAGGCATCCAATAACGTGCTCACATCAAACTCTAAGCTGATCTTGGTACCTATACCTGCTAGTGTATTCTGTTGAACCTCCGCCGCTGTAAGCGCACGGTTATAAATGGCGACAAAAAACATCTTGCCTAACCACTGGCGTTTTGTGCCATCAGGTACTTCGTTACCCAGTATAAACGTATAATTTGGATCCCAATCGGCCCCGATAAGCGCGGGCACATTTGGATCTGTTGCGCCACCCTGGTAGGGCACGATTACACCATTGACAAAAATATTGCGGCCATTGGTTTCATCAAATGTCATCACAATGTGCTGCAGTTCAGTTTTAAGATCATCCGCGTTATTATCTGTTTCCAAGGCAGGTGTACCGTTGGCACCCGATTGGTCACTTCTGTTTCTGAAGTTGTAATAACTGGTAATCTGACCCATGGTAAAATTACGCGCTGCAGAACTTGTGGAGTAACTTACAATACGTGCGGGTCCGGCATCGGCAACATTGTCATTGATAATCCAGGCTTCAATAGAATATTCTTTGCTACCTCCCGCACCAGCAATCATGTCATACAACTTCTTACTATCTTCTGGTGTTGCAACCGCCTTACTAATTTCTGCATTGTTTGGATCGACGATATCGATACCCTGACCCGCAATCCAGGTCACATCTCCACCAAACGTCAGGTTAAGAGCAGGTGCGACACCACTAGTATCAAATGCAGTCGTTCCGCTACCTGTTTTAAATTCATACTTGGCAATCACATTGGTTTCAACCCGGCCTGCTCCGCCGTTTTGTACACCATCAGCAATTGTCAGTGTTGAGCTAACGATATCTTCCCCGGTAATTCCACCATTATTACCGCCGACTGCGGTTGACCATGCGCCTATCGCGACGCGTAGTTCTTCAGCCCAGGCATCACAGGATGAACCGCATCGGTGTAGCTCCAGAGTCAATTTAGTCACCAGGCGAGAATTCGCGGGATTACCCAGATTTGCCAGTGTATTCGCTTCTACAACGCCTAACGCAGTGGCTAAATCTTCATGAGCAAAATCAGGTGTACCAAGTGGACCCTGGCTCGCGTGGCATCCGCCACAGCGATTGACTAAAACGGGGTAGAGTGTCGCGTTAAATGCGGCTTCATTTGTTTCGCCGCCACCGCCACCACCGCCACCGCCACCGCCGGGAGGGACATTCGTCGCGCTGGAACTACCACCGCCACCACAACCAATCAGAGTAAGTGCTGCCGACAATAACAGTGCTTGCCCCAGGTGCCTCAGTTTAAGTTCATGTGGAAACCAGAACCGGCGCTGCGCTGCGTTGAATTTCGTTGAATTTATGTTTTGCTTTATCATTGTAAGACTCCTGACACTACTTATTGGGTGACCCAACACTGATACCCGTCTTTATCAAATCGAGCATGCGTATACTGCAGTACTCACTAATTACCCATGCAAAAACTTGCGACTTCTGCAAAGACCTGTTTCATACTGTAGTTATTCGCTTCAAATACATCTGCAATTCGATCAACTTCAGTGCGTTCTGCTGGATTAGCAGGTTCGCGAAAACAAATCTGTTTAAACGCCTTTTTAACCTGACATGTAGAAAAGGCCCTGGTCGAAGCGAGTTCTTCACTCATGCTTTTCACTCCGTTGCCAGTCACATTAGTCCCCCCCCAACCAAGCGTGTAATTTTGACCTGCGCGCCAGTAGGAGCTGTCCCAGCTGTCGTCTTCAGTGATGTACCCTAATGGAAAAGTTGTCGCGTTAATGCCATATTTTTCCTGTACCACGCCGTCTGTATAAACAACCCTGCCAAGATCTGCGTCCCAGTTATAGTAAGCAAATGCTTGTACCAACGGATCCATTCCAGCATGGCAACCCACACAAGAATTAAGAAAAATGGTGCTGTCACCACCTGGACTGCGTGTTACGTCCCGCCCTACTCGATCAGGCGTTCGTGACACATCATTAAGCTCTGCAATATTGCGACATAAATGATTTTCAGCTGTGGCTGCAAACATTCTGCGATTTGTACCCGCCCGCAAAAAGGCCTCACCGGCTGTGCGTGAAGTATGTATGCCCGCCGCCTGATTAGCATTAAGCTGCGCACCATTCAAACCAGACTGGGTCGTTTTGACCAGATTGGCTGAATTACCCAAATTCACACCACTATTTTCCAATTCCTCATAATGGTCATTGTCAGTATGTGAATAAGGTGTTAATCCGAGTGCGTCTGCGCCAACATAAACCACATCATCAGTTAAAATAGTCTTAAAAGATGCATCATCTCGAATAATGCCTATCACAGTGGCCGTATAATCGTTAAGCGGCGCAAACACGGTTACTGCTTCGTTGGTCCAGGGTGTTATGTAATTTTTGAGAAATGTATTATAGAAACCAGGATTATCCATCGCTTCCATTGCGGCACCGTTACTGTTGTTATTGTCAATTTTATCAGCCATGGAGCTAAGCACGGCCTCTGTAGGGGGTGTCCCCGTTAACCTATCGTGAATTCTTTTCGCTTGATCACGAGAGGTAGCGTTAGCAAAAGATGATCCAACAAATAAAGTAGCCGCAATTAGCACCACAATATTATTTGTTGAAAAGAAGCTCGTATTCAAAAATATTTTTTTCATGTCCATAACCCACACCTAAAAGTTGTTATTTACCACGACCAAATAATGGAAGGGCATCGTTAGAACTACAAAAGCCAATAAACCACTGTATTGACCCTATCCCTACGAACCTCAACGTATAAAAACGTTTAACTTCCGTCACAATTATTTGTAGAAATGCTTAGAGTAAAAAATCCGTAAAAACAATTGGCGCTCGCTAGGATTGTAAACACCAACTGATTCGTAACTAGGAAATATATTTACATTCGCAATATAGAAGTGATGTGATGATATTCACACTTAGCAGCATTAATCATTTAAAATGATTTTTAAATAACAAGAAATTATATTAGAAGCTTGCTTTAAATAATTTTTTTTATTTCTAAGGACTTAGATCACATTAATTATGTGTCGTAGATCATCTTGTGAAAATCAAAATTTTCAACAATTTTTTTCGTTTTGAAATAGTGTGAACTACATCACAAATAAAACTGGGCGGGTAAAATAATAATCGTATTATCGCATAAATTTAGCTTATCAACGCAGTATTAAACATTGTCATTTTCCACTTATGTACGTCTCCAACTCACCCAAAAGCGTCTTTTTCCTGGCTTCTTCGGCAAATGATGCGTGAATTGCGTTTCTTGCCAATTGGGTAAATTCATCTTTATTTAGCGAAAGCGCCTGTTCACAGGCTAGATAATTTTCATTCATATAACCACCAAAGTAGGCTGGGTCATCACTGTTGATTGTCACACATAGACCTGCATTCAATAGCTGTTTCAGATTATGGTTTTTTAGTTCATCGACAACACATAGTTTTACATTCGATAACGGACAAACTGTCAGCGCTATTTTTCTTTTTTTCAAAAGCGCGAGCAGTTCATCATTTTCGCTACATCGCACACCATGATCAATTCTGCTGACGTGCAGTAATTCAATCGCCTGATATATGTAATCAGGTGGCCCTTCCTCCCCAGCGTGTGCAACCGTTAAAAATCCTTCGTGTAAAGCCCGATCAAAAACATTAACAAATTTTTCCGGTGGATTACCCTGTTCCGACGAGTCCAGGCCAACCGCATGAATTTTATCTTTATGTGACAATGCCTCGTCAAGCGTCAACTGCGCAGCCTCTTCACTCAAGTGCCGCAAAAAACACATTATCAACCGTGAAGATATTCCGAATTGCGTCTCTGCCTTTTCTAATGCACGTGAAATTCCTGAAATAACCGTATGAAAAGATACGCCTCTGTCAGTATGTGTTTGTGGGTCAAAAAATAACTCAGTATGACGAACATGTTGCGCGTGTACCCTTTCAAGGTAAGCCCATGTCATATCATAAAAATCCTGCTCATAGAGCAAAACACTTGCGCCGGCATAATAAATATCGAGAAAAGACTGTAAGTCGCTGAACTGATAAGCTTCGCGCAATTTATCCACGGAGTCATAAGGCAAAGATAAACCGTTTCTCATCGCCAGGCTAAACATTAGCTCGGGTTCCAACGACCCTTCAATATGAATATGGAGCTCCACCTTTGGGAGGCCGCGAATAAATTTTTTCATCATAACGATTATTACTATCTAAAATTATTAATATTTAAAATGTTTTATTTTTTCACCTTGTCCATCTATTTCTGTCATTGCCTCAATACCCAGTTGCAAATGGATTTCTACCCATTGCTCGGTCACGTTGGCGTCGGATTCTTCTGTTTTGACGCCCTCTGGTAAAACGGGTACATCAGATACTAGTAATAAAGCGCCCCGCGAAATCTGATTATGGTGACCAACTATAAAGATCGTGGCCGTTTCCATATCGATAGATATCGCTTTAAGCTTTCTTAGACGGCTAAGAAATTTTTTATCGTGCTCCCAGACTCGTCTATTCGTTGTGTACACCACGCCAGTACGGTAGTCATAGCCTTTTTCATATATCTTTTGGGAAACAAATTTATGCAGCTTAAACGAAGGCAGTGCCGGCACTTCCGGTGGAAAATAATCGTCTCCGGTTCCCTCTCCCCGTATAGCAGCTACCGGTAGGATAAAGTGCCCTATTTCAGAAGAATATTTCAAACCGCCACATTTCCCTAAAAATAGAACGCCTTTAGGTCGTCGCGCACTGAGTAAATCCATTATTGTCGCGGCATTGGGTGAACCAATACCAAAATTAACGATTGTCAATCCATTGGAATTCGTCGCGGCCTGCATCGGCCTGTCTTCGCCGTAGATATCACATTTAAATTGATCCGCAAAACGGGTGACATAATCATTAAAATTGGTCAACAGAATATAATCGCCAAATTGATCAATCGACATACCGGTGTAGCGTGGCAACCAATTATTTACAATATCTTCATAACTAGGCATTCATTATTTCCTTATATGCGTACATAATAGTACCTTTTGTAAGTAGTTATTCGAGCAGTTATTTGAGTAGTTATTCGGCTATTTTGGTGCAAAACTATAATATCACGTGGGCAACCGCGCTCCTGCTCCTGCCGGTATTAAATACAGAGAAGGATGTCTGAATTATAATAATTTACTGTGGTCAAATGGGACAGAGCTAAATACTCAACAACTATTTATACTTGACGGACGAAAGTATGTGCAATGAAAAAACAAACAGCTCCCTGTGTCGAACAACGGTGTCGAACAACGATTGTCAAGTACTTACATACACCCAAAGCACGCCGTAAGGAGAATATAATGCCTTTTTCCATTAATCCGTTTTTTATTAGGCAAAAGTGGTTGCTGTTAGCTGCTTCACTGTTTGCACCAGTGGTTTTTGCGGCGATCAATGGGCTACAGGATTTCAAAGGTGCCCCCCATACCCTTGATGAGTACAAGGGTAAAGGCAAGTGGACTATTGTCATGCTTTGGGCCTCAGATTGCCATGTGTGCAATCAGGAAGCACATCAATATGTCGATTTTCACAAAAAACATAAAAACAAAGACGCGTCTGTGCTGGGTATTTCACTGGATGGTCAAAAGAAAAAATCGGATGCCAAAGACTTCTTGAAAAAACACAACATCAATTTTCCCAACCTTATAGGTGAACCAATGGGTGTTGCGTCAGTTTACAAAGAGCTGACAGGCGATAATTTCCGTGGCACACCGACCTTTTTAATATTCTCACCAGACGGTGATTTACGTGCACAGCAAGTCGGTGCTGTTCCGACTGATTTGATAGAACAGTTTATGATAAGCGAAGCGGCTATAATAGCTGAAGAGAAAAGTAAAGAATAAGCATTGCTTTAGCACTAGAAATCATAAACACCATAAAACATAAGCGCCGTAAATCATAATTCTTCTAATATTTTTTCCAGCACGTCTTTCATTTCTGCGCCCGTTTCATAGCGTTTTTGGGGGTCTTTTTGCAACGCTTTATTAATAAAACGAGTCATCCCTTTTGGTAAATCTGGACATAAATCCCGAATTGCCGCATGCTTTTCATTTGCGATTCTATATGCAAGGCTCGCAATGTTATCACCCTTAAACGGAAACTCACCTGTAAGAAGCTGAAATAAAGTGACGCCTAAACTGAACAAATCAGCTGTACCATTCACTTTCGAACCTGAAAGTTGTTCAGGTGACATGTACGCCGGACTACCTAAGATCGTGCCAGTACGTGTATTTGCAGTATCCATAATACGCGCAATACCGAAATCCGTTACCTTGATCAGATCACTTTCCTGGTTGTAAATAATATTTCCTGGCTTGATATCTCGATGGACAACACCTTGTTTGTGCGCATAATCAAGCGCGATGGCGACTTTGATTATACAATTAATTGCCGTCTTCGCTGGAAGTAAATCCTCCTCTTTCACAAACGCAGACATATCGCAGCCAGGAATATAATCCATAGCAATAAAAGCCAGGTCGCGTTCATCACCGACATCGTATATGGTAACGATATTCGGATGATTTAGTCTACCTGCCGTCTCAGCTTCCCTAAAAAACCGCTCTTTGATTACACTTAATTCCCGTTTATCAAATTGTGCAAAATTTAGTGACTTGATGGCAACCTGCCTGTTTGTTTTTGGGTCTTTTCCAAGATAAACAATGCCCATCTCGCCACGACCTAATTCTCGTTCCAACGCATAGCGTCCAATTACTGGCTTTTCTATATCATGATCGGACATGACCAGTGTTTTTTCGCCATTAAAGGGAGACACCACACTGGGCTGATCACCATTGACATCCGACAAAGTTTGAATTCTTTTTTCCAGATCTTTATATCCCTTTTTATATTCGCCAAGATAATTAAATGTATCCATTGCCTTTTCATATTCACGCTGACGCTCAAATTCCAGACCGACTTTATATAATTTATCTAGAACTTCATTGGTAGGAAAACATTTTTGTAACGACTCAAACGCAAGATCAAAATCATCTTGTTCGAATTGATTTTTTCCTAACATCCAATTTGCTCTATGCGCATTTTTCGTTAATTCGTCTATCTTCAGCATCGATTGCTTTCGCAAAAAAGTCATAATATGCCCAACAACAAGTAATGACACACTCGCGCTTATTGGCACCCAATCGCCTTTAATAACCAATACACCAAATTGAAATGTAATCAGAACAAACAGTATAAGAACGCCAAGTATAATTTCTGCACTATACCTTAATCTTGACACAACGATGAGTAGATAGAAAAATATTACGATAAGTGCCGTCTTGCTGACAATCAAAGCCCACACTGGCGTATGATAAGCGACTCTTTGACTAAGACTGCTCACTACACCAGCGACATCGTTTACAACATGACTGGATTCTTCACTGATTAATATTATTTTTTTATTAAATTCTGAAATATTTTTATTTGGAATATTGCCTAACTTGTATATCAGGGTGTCATGCGATTTACTGCTTGACGGTGAATATAAAGGCACAATTTGAGCCGCGATATTTGTATCTACACGTTGCGAACTGTACTCAATGCCAATTCCCTCTATCCAGACTATCGACGAACTGGCTTCCAATCGGGCATACAATACGGTCACTAAATCCGGGTAAACGTCTTTTCCATATTTCCATAGCATAGGCCAGCTATACAGGTATGAATCTCTATCATAAACTGGCACAACAGAAAATGGTCTTTTACCAATATTTTTATCAAGGTCTATCTCTTTAATCGTGGGTACGGTTAATCTTGGCAAGTCAGTAAGATAAGCGTTAACGGGTTTCACGCCATCAAGCCAATCGACGCTAATACTCGATCCAAGATCGAAATACAGTTTGGAGGATTCCTTTACGGGTATAGCAACCAGGACGTTGTATTTATCCAGTACGCGGGCTAAACTCTTGTCTTTAGAGTTTAGCTGGCGTAATTTTTTAGAAATTCTTTGAATATCCCTTCTTAACTTCCTGTTCTTTTTTCCTTTTAAGCGCTTTGGAATTGCCTTTAACTTATTAGAGAGCCCCTGCATCTCATCCACACGGGGTGCTTGTTGTGGTATATGATCCAGTACCAGTACAATTGCAGCCGGACCAGCCGCCGCTGCCTTCTTGATAAACTTTGCTAATTTCTGAGTACGCTGCGCCTCTGAAAGTGGCACACGCTTATTGCCAACGCTGCTCGGTTCGGGGATATGAACAATGACAACATCATGCTTGTTTTCAGGTGAAGAGACTAAAATTGACGCTGCTTTAAAAAATTGGCCATCCAACCATTGAAACCAGGTATGTTGTCCTGCAAAGAAAGTAATGCCGAGAAACAACAGAAGACTCATGCCCCATAACGTGCTCAGATTCTGCCATGTACCATTTCTTTTCTTCATCGTACTATTAGGAAATTGACGCCTTAATTACTGATTAAATTGAACTTCTATAAATATCGGTCATAATCAAGATTACAATATAATTGTAGATGAGTAGCCCGCTACCAAATGGTTATTTATTATGCATCGCTATTCATTGCATAACAAAAGGAATGGGTTTTGATATTAAAACACTAAATAAAGGGTAGGAAAACAGAGAAAAAACA
The DNA here is from genome assembly GCA_964632225.1 of uncultured Gammaproteobacteria bacterium. GTDB lineage: Bacteria > Pseudomonadota > Gammaproteobacteria > SG8-11 > SG8-11 > JAADIM01. The sequence goes on from CAZWBV010000051.1 coordinate 10,039, forward strand.
TAGCCACGTGCTGTATTCAAAAATTATTGGGCTTCCATGATCCAATAAGCCCGTCCAGAGCCGTTATCTGCGTGGCTGTTAGCCGACTGGCTATTTTGTCTTGTTCTACATGGGCGTACGGATCACCCCACAACGCGGCGATCCCCCACCATTTATAGGCATCCGAAATATTTTTTTCTACACCTCGTCCTTCTGCATAGAGGAAAGCGAGCTTATATTGGGCAACAACATCGGCTTTTTTTGCCGCTTTTAAATACCAATGATACGCTTTTTTTTCATCTTTCTTTACACCCTGGCCACGTTCATACAGCGCGCCTAACCGGGTTTGCGCTTTTGTATGATTTTGACGTGCTGACATTTTATACCAATTTGCGGCCTGAACATTGTCTAGCTGCACACCCATTCCGCCACTAAATATTTCACCAAGATAATACTGCGCACGCTTATCATTATCTTGCAGCGCCAATGGTACCCAAGTTTGCTGTGCAATATGAAATTCGTTCGCGTTATAAGCTCTAAACCCATATTCAAAATCGTTAGCCTGAACGGTTAATGAAAAGAATACGGCTACAGTGAAGACAAAAGCCGGTAGTTTATTCTCCATAAAAACAATAATCCAATACCTAGGAGGCTGCTACGGAATTTTCTAATACTTCAATAGATAAAAAAATAGACAAGAAATTCAAAAATGCCTCAGCTATTTCTTCTATTGCGGTCTTTTCCTCCCACTTAAGCATCGTTACTGACGCATCGGGCGTTGCATCAAACTGTTCCCGCCAACCACGATGAGACGCGATAACATAGGCTGTTTCATTTATATCCTGATGTACCTGTAAATTGAAGCGATGCTGCTGCATTCCAACACCGTCGACGTTAAACGCCCATAGCGGCTCTTTATCGACGGGTTGTTTTAATTGTTGTTTTTTATCGTCCCATTCAAGCACCACCCAATCTATATCTATCGTTTGTAATACGGGATCAGCGACAAACTGAATTTTCTGTGATTTTAGAGTTGCTTGAATTGCTTTCCATAACGTTTCCTTACTGGTCTTTACATGAAGCGCTTTACTTTTACTGCCATGACGTTGCCTTAACCCTGTTACATCCCGCACTTGATTACCTGCTGGTTCGGTAAACTGCAAAGTGGTTATATTCGACGCCGCCATTGCCTCTTGTATAATCTGCAGGAACGCTTCAGCCGAACCTTGCAACACCGGGGCGTCCCGCCACTGTAAATAGGACATCGCGCTATGCGCAGCAAGATCAACTTCCACCTGACGATGCGAATCTACAACCTGAATCAAAACATGGTTTTCAGAAGATTCCAATTGCAGACTTAATTCAAAACGATGTCTCTCTCGTGTCACATCAGACAACCAACTCGATTCTTCCTGCAAACTTGCACTTTTCTTTTTTTTATCGTACTTAAATGTTATCCAATCGGTGTTTATATAATATATTTTTTCATTTTTAACAACCACCGGAATATGAATGCGTGTCAAGGCACTCGTTAACAGGCGCCAGTTATCTTCCACACTTGTAGAAAATTTGGATTTCAATACTGAAATGTCAGTAGAAGCTTGCTTCGTTTTTTTAACCGTTTGATAAGGAGTACAAGCAAATAAAAAAAGGAAAACAAAACCTATTGTGTAAATAATAGCATACTTTGATCGGTTAAGACTTGATCGGTTAAAATTGGCTATTTTCATAGTATTAAAGTTAGGGAACCTCTGATTAATTCTGATTAATTTTGAAACGAATGGATTAATAAGAGGTTCCTTAGATTATTTCTGCATAAAAACGGGCTCCTGTGGATCGTAACGCGTGTTATCGTAACGCTACGTTCTTAAATATATACGTCACCTGCAGACCAACACGGTCGCCTACCGCATTTAAAGCGGCATTACCGTTTGTTTGCTGTGGTGAGCCTGCTGTACGATCATCCGCATTGAAATCCCTCACCTGATAAGAGAAAGTAACGCGCGCTTTATTGTGGAAAAAATACTCCCAACTGAATGTTGTCGTACTAAAATTAACCACTCTCAATGGATCATCTTTATTACGGTCAAAGGTATCGTACCTTAAATTAATCGTTGAACGTTTTTGACCACCCCACCAGGCGTGAATGTCGTAACCAATATCAACGTAAAAACCGTCACTCTCACTATCAGGATTATATCTTAAACCTAAGCCGCCATTCGCTGCGTTCCAAAACGAGGAAGGTGATTGTGCGCCATCAAATACCAGGCCAGTCATTTTTTGAAATTCAACATTAAATCGAAGTTGAGAGTTACCGATTTTATCAAAATATTC
>CAZWBV010000052.1:0-1258 GCA_964632225.1 uncultured Gammaproteobacteria bacterium
ATTCGCAGTAGAACTGGGCAATCGTTGCTTTTTGATTTTCGCCAGTGGCCGATTGATATTTTTTTAACGTCTCAACGCCTTTTGACCAATCTTTTTCTTGTTGATATATATCCAGTAATTCCTTCAGGGCCTGCACTTTTTTTGAATCCGTTTCGACTAACTCAAGAAAAACTGTTTCGGCACGGCCTAGAATACCGGCGCTCATATAATCCAGCCCAAGTTCATACAAGGCTTGTTCTTTGTGTTTTTTTGTTAATGAAGGTCGTGCAATCAGGTTTTGATGGATGCGAATGGCGCGATCAACTTCACCTCGTCGTCGGAATAGATTGCCCAGCGTAAAATGCGTTTCAACTGTCTCTTTATCAACTTCTATCATTTTGATAAAGATCTCAATCGCTTTATCAGGCTGTTCATTAAGCAGGTAATTTAGCCCCTGAAAATATTTAGAGGAAAAATCACCCGGGTTTCCGTCATCTTCTGTTAGTCGCTTACGTCTACCGATCCACCACCCGGTTATCAATGTAGCGGGTAATAATATCAGCAACCATTCCACTGGCATCCGTTTACATTTCCTTCACAGACACGGCTCGCAGGCTATTTAACTCTTTGGTGCTGTTTTTCATTTCCTTTTTAATTTTGGAAACTTGACGCTTTGACTTTAGAATGATGCCAAAACTGGTCAGAACACCCAGTAGCGCGCCTGCTGCAAAGGTAATAACAAGTATCACAGATAATTCCAATTGCACCGTACCCACATAAAAATTGAAGGTAACCGGGTCAGAATTGAGCAATGCAAACGACAGTCCGAACAAGACAACCACCAACATGATCGCAATAAAGAAAAATCGCCGTATTAATCGGCTCGTCCCAAAAACGGTATCTTTAATCACAAACAAACTCCCTAATAACCATATAAATTAGTATTATATTAAATAAAATAATCTTTGGGATAATACATTAGTAGAAAACAATCTGGGAGAGATATTTTAATTAAGCACTGAAACCGGGAATCGGAAGGGGCTGGGACGCCGTCAAATCAGCAGGCCATTAAGATGTGTGTTGAAATGTAAACACGGGCAGGATTATGCGGAATATTGCCAGAAACGCCGAATCAACTACCCGCAACAGGCACAATGGTCGTTGATTCACGGTTATCATTAACGCGTTCTCGAAGTTCCTTACCAGGTTTAAAATGAGGGACATATTTTCCGGATAACGCCACGGACTCACCTGTTTTAGGGTTACGGCCAATGCGTGG
>CAZWBV010000052.1:1268-12077 GCA_964632225.1 uncultured Gammaproteobacteria bacterium
GAATCTCAATTCTTTCACCCGCAGCCAGCGCTTGCGCCATTTGCTCGATGAGTGTTTTGACAGAAAGCTCAACATCCTTATAAGGAAGCTGATTTTGATTACGTGCAATAATGTCGATTAGTTCTGATTTAGTCATAGTAGCCCTATTAGCACCTCTAACACCATATGAAAACGTACCCGACAATCAAAAACCGGTAGCCGGGCACCCTAGTCGTTAGTTTAATTACTCTTTCTGGCTATCCATCTGTTCCTTGAGAATATCGCCTAAAGTGGTATTTCCTGTACCCGTAACGGCAGACTGCCCGTATTCTTGAATCGCTTCTGCCTCTTCATCACTGTCTTTCGCCTTAATAGAAAGCGTAATAGACCGATTTTTCTTGTCAAGGCCCATATACTTAGCTTCTACTTCATCACCAACCTTGATGACAGTGCGAGCATCTTCTACTCGCTCACGACTGATATCGGCCACTCTTAGAATACCTTCTACGCCTTCTGCCAGTCGTATAATCACAAATTTAGCGTCTACCTCAGTGGCAGTGCCCGTCACCAGCACCCCTTTGGTATGCTCGGCAACGTAATTTGAAAAAGGATCTTTTTCCAACTGTTTAACACCCAGCGAAATACGTTCCCGGTCTGAATCAATTGCCAGAATAACCGTTTCGATCTCCTGACCTTTCTCATAACCGCGCACCGCTTCTTCACCGGCAGCATCCCAGGTGATATCCGATAAATGGACTAAGCCATCGATACCGCCATCCAAGCCAATAAAAATACCGAAATCGGTAATTGACTTAATCGTGCCAATGACCTTGTCTCCCTTATCATGTGTTGTGGCAAAGGATTCCCAGGGGTTGGCCAGACATTGCTTCATACCTAATGAGATACGTCGACGTTCTTCATCAATCTCCAGAACAACAACCTCAACCTCATCACCCAACTGAACCACTTTCGATGGATGAATGTTCTTATTCGTCCAGTCCATCTCGGAAACATGCACCAGGCCTTCCACGCCTTCTTCGATTTCAACAAAACAGCCATAATCAGCTATATTGGTAATTTTACCAAAAAGCCGGGTTTTTATCGGGTATCGGCGTGCTAATTCAACCCAGGGATCTTGACCCATTTGTTTTAACCCCAGCGAGACGCGAGTACGTTCTTTATCGTATTTAAGCACTCTTACTTCGATCTCTGCGCCAATCTCAACAACTTCACTTGGGTGCTTAACGCGTTTCCACGCCATGTCAGTAATATGCAATAGACCATCGACGCCACCTAAATCGATAAACGCACCATAGTCTGTTAAATTCTTGACGACACCTTTAACAACCTGGCCTTCTTCCAGATTGTCGATCAGCGATTGTCTTTCTTCTGTCGACTCTGCTTCAACGACAGCGCGCCTGGAAACCACGACATTATTGCGTTTTTTATCAATTTTAATGACTTTGAATTCAAGTTCTTTGCCTTCCAGGTAAGCCGTATCCCTGACAGGGCGTACATCAACCAGTGAACCAGGTAAAAAGGCGCGAATTTCATTTACATTAACTGTAAACCCGCCTTTTACTTTACCGTTAATAACACCGATCACCGTTTCATTTGCTTCGTGTGCTTTTTCCAATACAGTCCATGAATGCGCTCTGACTGCTTTTTCTCTTGATAATACGGTTTCACCAAATCCGTCTTCTAACGAATCAACCGCGACCTCAACTTCATCACCTACTTTTACATCAACAACCCCTTTGTCGTTGTAAAATTCCTCAATAGGTATCGCCCCTTCGGACTTTAAACCAGCATGCACCATCACAATATCATCGCTTACGTTCACGACGGTTCCGGTGACAATTGAACCGGGTTGTAGTTTGGTTAATCCCAGGCTCTCTTCAAATAATTCCTTAAAACTTTCTGTTATCGTGTTATCAGTTATAGCGTCAGCAGTCATAGCGTTTGTCATCAAAATATAAATTCCTGAACTTCATCCCTAAAGAACATCAATCCATAAAGGTTAGTTAAAAAAATGTATTAGTTAAAGGCAGTGCTGAGTCCTAAGTGCTTAGTGCCTTGTTAAAACCAATACGCCAATGATTCAGAACTTATTCCTTAAGCACTCAGCACTTGTTTTCCAGCACTCAGCACTTTTTTTCAACACCTGCTTTTCAACACCAGGATTCTATCAACCACCTCACCAATACTCATTTCAGAAGTATCGACGATTATTGCGTCATCCGCCGCATGCAGTGGCGATACACTGCGTTGACTATCGCGTGTATCCCGCTCAGAAATATCGTTTAAAATCGCAGCGAAATTAACACTTATTCCCTTTTTTTTCAACTGTTTATAGCGTCTTTCTGCGCGAATTTGCGCGCTGGCTGTCAAAAACACCTTCAGCAGTGCCCCTGGAAATACCACACTGCCCATATCGCGCCCGTCTGCCACTAAACCCGGGGCCTGTAAAAATGCCCGCTGCCGGTCAAGTAGCGCCAACCGAATGGCAGGGATTGCGGCCACTTGCGATGCCCGTTGGCTGCATTCTTCAGTCCGAATCTCATCTGTGACATTTTCATCTTCTAAAACAATTACTAAATCATTTTTTGCAGAATTCGCTTTAAATTCCACATCGAGGTGTGCGGCGAGAGGAATAAGCGCCTCTTCGTTATCAATTTCAATTGAATGACGTTGCATCGCTAATGCGACCAGGCGATAAAGCGCACCACTGTCGAGCAAGTGCCAGCCTAGTTTTTGTGCAATCCGACTGCAAACCGTCCCTTTTCCAGAGCCGCTTGGCCCATCAATCGCTATAACAGGTGTTATATCATCGGACATAATTTACTTTCCTAAATCTCAATCGCGACGGGGTTAGGTCACGCTAACGTCGTGCCCCAAACTCGTCATCATCTCAGCAAACCCCGGAAAGGAAGTATTCACATTGGCGCAATCATGAATTGTAATGGGTGCTTGTGACCTCAATGCCGCCATCGCCATCGCCATTGCTATTCGATGATCTTCACAACTATGCACTTCACCCCCGAGTATCTTGCCACCTGAAATAATCATGCCATCCTCCGTGGGCTGCGCCTGGACCCCCACATTGCGCAATGCATCGGCCATGGTCTGAATACGGTCACTTTCTTTTACGCGTAACTCTTGCGCCCCTTTGAGCACGGTCTCCCCCTCAGCACACGCGGCTGCGACAAAGATAATGGGGAACTCATCAATCGCCAAAGGCACTTGGTCTTGCGGAATCATGATGCCTTTTAGCGGGCTGCTGCGAACCCGTATATCGCCGACGGGTTCACCGCCCACATCGCGCTCATTCGAAATGACTATATCCGCACCCATTCGCCGTAAAATATTCACTATCCCGATTCTGGTCGGATTGATACCCACGTGCCGCAATGTGATATCGGACGCGCGCGTAATACATGCGCCAACGATTAAAAAAGCGGCTGAAGAAATATCGCCTGGCACATCAATATCAGTGGCTTTCAGCATACCACCCCCGTTTAAGCACACTTTTCCCTGTGTACGCTCCACTCCATAGCCAAACCCCGTTAACATACGTTCAGTGTGATCACGCGTCGCCGCCGGTTCCGTTACACACGTTGTGCCGTCAGCAAAAAGCCCTGCCAGAAGCAAACAGGATTTTACTTGCGCGCTTGCCATAGGCATCAGGTAATCTATCCCTTTTAAACGTTGCCCGCCCACAATAGTGAGGGGCGGTGTACCCGCTGTGGTACACTTGATCACAGCCGCCATTTTTGTCAAAGGATCAATAATCCGCTGCATCGGTCTTTTCGATAAAGAAGTATCACCGTTAAGTGTGACATTAAAATTTTGTCCGGCTAATAAACCCGCCATAAGGCGCATTGCCGTGCCGGAATTACCCAGATCAATCGAGCCATGCGGGGCTTTTAGTCCCTGCATACCGACGCCATGAACAGTCACATCAGCGTTTTCCGGCCCGTCGATCTCGACCCCCATTGCACGAAATGCATTTAATGTTGCAATGGCATCGTCACCTTGCAAAAAGCCGCTAATATGCGTTGATCCTTCCGCTAAAGCCGCTAACATAATTGATCGATGTGAAATCGATTTATCACCGGGTACACGCACAACCCCTGTTAAACGCCCACCCGGCTGGCATGAAAATATGACATCATTCATTACAAAAAGTGTCTCTTGATTTTTTTGCGCGCTGGAAAATATCCAGTATAAACTGACTGTCCTTTTCTTTTAACGCCTGCTCGAGCTTTTTTAAATCGCGGGAAAAAATGTCCAGCGCAGCTAATATTGCAGTGGAATTGCTCAAACAAATGTCGTGCCACATCGTGGGATCACTGGATGCAATTCGGGTAAAATCCCTAAAACCGCCTGCGGCATATTTGAATATCTCAGTTTTTTCATCCAATTGAGACAATGTATCCACCAGCGAATACGCTAACAAATGAGGTAAATGACTGGTAGCGGCTAACACATCATCATGGTGATCAACGTCCATTTGAACCACTTGTGCACCCGTTTTTTCCCACATTGACCGCACCTGGTTAATTGCATTTTTTTGTGTGTTTTCAGTCGGCGTAATGATCACACGGCGTTGCCGGAAAAGATCAGCTGACGACGCTTCAACGCCGTTTTTCTCCAGCCCTGCAATCGGATGCGCAGGCACAAAATTACGTGAATACGGGCCTAAAAGCTTATCTGCAGACATCGTCACACTTCGCTTAGTGCTGCCTACATCGGTAATGATTGTGTTCTCAGATACACACGCTGCCAGTGATTCGAAAACACCATCCACTGCACCGACAGGCACACACACCACAACAATATTCGCATTCTTTACTGCGATCGATATATCGGTTTCAAAACGATCGATCACATTTAATTGTTTGGCTTTTTTCAGTTGAGCGGAATGACGAGAGGTACCGACAATTTCTTTACAAGCACCTGTGGCTTTTAACGCACGCGCTAAGGAGCCCCCTATTAAACCCACCCCAACAATGCATATGCGATCTACCATCGACACCATGTATTTTAAAGATCCCGGCCTATCACATTCGCAATACCACGCAACTGCACCATCAGATTTTTCAACTCATTGGGATTTAACGCTTGATCTGCATCACACCACGCTTCAGGTGGATTAGGGTGTGTTTCAATTAATAATCCATCTGCACCTGCAGCGACAGCCGCTTTTGATAATGCAGGCACCATCCAGGCCTTGCCGCCAGCGTGACTGGGATCGACAATGACAGGTAAATGGGTTTCCTTTTTAATAACAGGTATCGCCGTGATGTCCATCACATTACGATAAGCTGTTTCGAAACTGCGTATACCGCGTTCACAAAATATAATATTATGGTTGCCGCCAGCCGCGATATACTCCGCAGACATCAACCACTCACTGATCGTGGCGGACATACCGCGTTTCAATATAACCGGTTTATGAATGCGCCCGACTTCTTTCAATAGATCAAAGTTTTGCATATTACGCGTACCGATTTGGATTACATCAACATTATTTTCCAAAAAGGTGTCCAACATCCTGACATCCATGAGTTCTGTTACGATTGGCAAATTATGCTTATTTGCCGCATTACGAAACATGCTCAGCCCTTCGATACCCACACCCTGAAATGAATAGGGACTGGTTCGTGGCTTAAACGCCCCGCCTCTCATTAATTTACACCCCGCATCGGCAACGGCAGTCGCCGATAAATCCATCTGTTCCTGTGTTTCCACAGAACAGGGGCCACCAATAACCTGCACTAATTTACCGCCGAGTTTTACACCGCGTATATCAATAACCGTGTCTTTACCGTGCGATTCCCGGGCGACGATCTTGTAGGGCTTCATGATGCGAATAATTTGTTCGACACCCGGCAAGGCTTCAATCAACTTGGTGTCAATGCGGCTCACATCACCCACCGCACCGATGATCGTACGGCTCACCCCCCTGGAGACATTGGTTTGTACGCCCATAGAAACGAGCTTATTTTCGATATCCACTATTTGCTCATCCGGAGTTTTATAATCCATCACAATTATCATATAATACCTTTAGCCATCGCCATGCTTATAATTCAATCTTATAATTCAGTGCTTAGTCACAGATGCGTTAGTCACAGATTACCTAATGTCGCCAACAAACGCTGATTTTCTTCTGCTAACCCCACCGAAATACGCAAATGATTCGGCAGACCGTAGTTGCTCACCAAACGCACTATAATACCATTTTTCAGTAAGTATTCATTGACTGATTTCGCCTCCTGCTTGATATCAACAAAGACAAAATTGCCGGCTGACGGCACAACGTCATACCCTAATGCCTGCAAGCCGACATTTAATTGCTGTAATCCACTTGCATTTATCTCCAGGCTTTTTGTTAAATGCGCCTCATCTTTTAACGCGTATTTAGCTGCGGCAATGGCTAAACTGTTGACATTAAAAGGTTGTCTAATACGATTAATTAAATCGCTTACCTGGGGATGTGCAATACCATAACCAATTCTCAATCCCGCCAACCCATATGCTTTTGAGAACGTGCGAGTCACAATGATATTAGGGTAATCCGTAATCCACGGTATCGTGTCGGGATAGTCTTCAGCACCGGAACCGGTAAAACGGGCATATTCAAAATAGGCCTCATCGATAACGACCAGAACATTCGAAGGAATCGAGGCAACAAACTCCCTAAGTGCGCCTGCCCGCAACCAGGTTCCGGTGGGATTATTGGGGTTAGCGATAAAGACTATTTTCGTGTTGTCAGACACCTGAGCGCGCATCGCAGGCAAATCGTGCCCCCAATTTTTTGTGGGTACGATATTTAACTTAGCGCCCGCAGCCTGTGACAAGATGAAGTACATAGCAAACGCATACTGAGAAAACACGACTTCCTGCTGTGGCGCAACAAAAGCGCGTATAATGAGTTCCAACACATTACATGAACCATTTCCTAACGTAATTTGATCTGAAGTAACGCCATGTTTGGTTGCTAATAATCGTTTTAACTCATATCCGCTATCATCAGGATACCTGTCAATTTCTTGCAATTCTTTACCGATAGCATTAACTAGATCAGGTGTCGGTCCAAGCGGGTTTTCATTTGACGCCAATTTGATAATATCGCTTACACCGTATTCGCGTTCCAATTCTTCAATTGGCTTCCCTGGTTGATACGGCTTAAGCCCTGTTACACCTTCCACGGCCAGTTCTTTAAGCAGCACAGAAAAATTGCCAGATGTTGCGTCTATTGTCATGGTCTTGTCCGCTAAAAAAGTAGAATAAAATACTTATAAGACAGCGCGTGGATAAGAACCAAGCACTTTCAAAATGGAGGTCTCCTGACTCAGTTCACTGATTGTTGATGCGACACTTTTATCCAATATGTGGCCTTCAATATCGATAAAAAAAACATAGTCCCACATACCACGACGCGACGGCCGTGACTCGATCCGCGTCATGGAAATATCATGTTTCGCAAAAATATGCAGCAACTTATGTAACGCGCCCGGTTTATTGCGCGTTGATAATAAAATGGATGTTTTATCCTGCCCGCTCGGTTTGGTATTGCTGCGCCCGACGATTAAAAAACGTGTTGTATTATCGGGATCATCTTCGATATTTTCAACCAGCATACTCAACTGATAAATTTTAGCGGCAATTTCACCCGCAATAGCGGCAGCGTGTTTTTCATTTTTAGATATACGCGCTGCTTCTGCATTACTGGTGACCGAAATTTTTTCAACATTCGGCATATTGGCGTCCAACCATTCCCGGCATTGTGCTAACGACTGCTGATGTGAATAAACACGCTTGATACCTTCAATATTTTTTTCATTGCTCAATAAGTGCTGATGAATACGTAATTCAACTTCACCACTGATGCTCAATGAAGAATCCATAAACATATCCAGTGTGTGGTTGATGACCCCTTCTGTGGAATTTTCAACCGGCACAACCCCGTAATGGGCTGCACCGGATTCCACTTCACGAAAGACTTCATCAATTGCCCCTAACGGCACGGTTGTCACTGAATGGCCGAAATGCTTTAACGACGCAGATTGTGTAAATGTGCCTTGCGGTCCAAGAAAGGCAATTTTCATCGGTTGCTCCAGCGCCAGACAAGCAGACATAATTTCCCTGAACAAGCGCGCCATCTCTTCGTTACTCAATGGACCTTTGTTGCGCGCCAGCACATCGCGCAACACAGCGGCTTCGCGTTCGGCTCGATAATAATTGACGTCCCCTTCACGAGTGTCTTTGCTGATGTCTTTATCAGCGTCCTTAGCCAACGAAGCCTGCTTGATTTTGGCAACATCCTGAGCACATTCAGCACGCTTATTTATCAACAACTGAATTTGTTCATCCAGACTGTCGATACGTTTTCTGATACCGTCCAGCTTGTTATCGTTGTCCATCTGAAATCATTGTGTTTAAGTAGATACCTTTGACAATATGGAATTATGACAAAACTAGTATAAAAATCAGTATAAAAATCAGTTATGAAATTATTTACAAGATCATTACAAGAGCATATCCGGGTCAGAACAAACTAATCTAACCGCTAAGACACCTTCAATAGACGCGATAGACTGAATAACTGAATCCGGCACTTTCTTATCTACATCTGTTAATGTATAGGCTAAATTTTCGCGCGATTTATTTATCATATCGATAATATTTAGATCTGCCTTTGCCAATGCCGTAGAAATCTGACCCACCATGTTGGGTACGTTGGCATTGACTATCGCTAATCGGCAACCTGCAGCACGCGGCATAATGACTTCCGGAAAATTAACAGAATTTCTCACACTCCCATTTTCCAGATAATCCCGCACCTGATCTGCCACCATCACAGCGCAGTTGTCCTCAGCTTCCTTGGTGGATGCACCCAAGTGTGGCAACGTAATCACACGCTCGTGATTTTTTAACAAGTTAGAAGGAAAATCACACATGTATGCGTATACCTGGCCATCTTTTATGGCCTGACTGACTGCCGCATCATCAATAATGCCATTACGCGCAAAATTAAGTATCACCACGTTTTTCTTCATCAATTTTAGCCGTTCGGCGGAAATCATATTACGGGTAGAGTCAACTAAGGGCACGTGAAATGTGATAAAATCAACTTGTGATACTAATTCATCGATACTTTTTGCTTGTTTGACATTGGATGATAATTGCCAGGCACCCTCAACTGTGATCCCTGGATCAAAGCCAATGACATTCATACCCAGCGAAATCGCAGCGTTTGAAACGTGTCGGCCAATCGCACCTAAACCGACGACACCCAGTGTGCGGCCAGGTAATTCAAAACCAGCGAAATTCTTTTTACCGGCTTCTGTTTGCTTGTTAATTTCCGTATCATCGCCTTGCAGGTTTTGAGAAAAATCCCACGCCTGAGCTATATTCCGGCAAGCCATCAACATCGCTGCAATAACCAATTCTTTTACAGCATTCGCATTCGCACCGGGGGCATTGAAAACCGGAATACCTAATTCACTGTACTTTTCCACGGGGATATTATTGACCCCCGCACCTGCTCGACCCACCGCTTTTAATGAGGCGGGAATAGCCATATCGTGCATTTTAAACGAACGTAATAAAATCGCATCGGGGTGTTGTATCTCTGATGCAACCTCATAAGTATCGCGCGGCAGTCGTTCCAAACCGGCAACAGAAATATTATTTAACGTAAGTACTTTATACATGCTTTAATCAACCATATTGTAATTAACCATACTGCTGTTCAAAATCATTCATCAAACCAACAAGTGCATCGACACCCGCTTCGGGCATCGCATTATAAATGCTGGCGCGCATTCCCCCTACAGATCGGTGTCCTTTGAGTGTAATCAGGCCCGCGTCTTTGGCTTTTTCTAAAAACGTTGTATCCAAATCATCATTCGCGAGCGTAAACGGAACATTCATCCAGGATCGGTAAGCAGGCACAACTGGATTACGATAGAAATTCGAATTATCAATCGCAGTATATAGCTTGTCTGACTTACGCTTATTGATTTGAGCCATGGCACTCAAACCACCTTTCTCTTTGAGCCACTTAAACACCAGTCCCGCCATATACCACGCATAGGTGGGTGGCGTATTTGTCATTGAATCACCTTCTGCAATAACTTTATAATCAAATAGGCTCGGTATAGTGTCAGACGCATTGCCTATCAGATCCTCACGTACGATGACAAGGGTCAATCCAGCGGGACCAATATTTTTTTGCGCACCCGCATAGATCACACCAAATAGAGATACATCGATCGGTCGGGACAATAACGTGGAAGACATATCCACAACCAAAGGCACATCACCTGCATCTGGGACATAATTAAACTCGACTCCGCCAATTGTCTCATTCGATACGTAATGTAAATACGCAGCGTCCTTATTCAAGGTCAGCTCTTCTGCTGTGGGCGCTGACGTAAATTTGTTACTTTCTGTTGTGGCGACCACATTAACGTTACAAAACCGCTTCGCCTCAGCGATCGCTTTTTTTGACCAGGCACCCGTATTAATATAGTCAGCCGTGGTTTTACCCGCTAGTAAATTCATCGGCACCATGGAAAACTGGCTTGTCGCCCCGCCTTGCATAAAGAGCACTTTATAATTTGCGGGTATGGCAAGCACATCGCGCAAATCTGCCTCAGCTTGTGCCGCAATGGACATGAACTCTTTGCCGCGGTGACTCATTTCCATCACACACATGCCCGACCCCTGCCAGTCAAGCATTTCTTCTTTAGCTTGTAGCAAGACTTCTTTGGGTAAAACAGCAGGACCTGCACTAAAATTATATATCGATGACAT